>JARFPV010000337.1 GCA_029288115.1 Akkermansiaceae bacterium
AGCATAAGAGGGAATACGAGATTTGGATTCAAGTCTCGTGGGCTCGGAGATGTGTATAAGAGACAGAGGTAGAGACCCTGAAAGCTCATCACTTATGCCTTATTCCTCCCAGAATCCGCCACAGCGGATTCTAGGTCCTCAAGCAAACACACCCTTCACAGCCTTACCCTTACCATCCTTGGTAGCGTAGAACGGACGCCCCTCGATTTCATAAGCCGTTTTCGGGTTGATTCCCATCGCAGTAAACATCGTGGCATGCATGTCCTCAATACTCACCGGGTCCTTGATCGCCATGCATGGACGCTCGTCAGCAGTCGCGCCATACAACGCTCCCTTCTTCATTCCTCCACCAAAGGTAAGAACCGATGACCCACCGGTGAAGTGCCTGTGCAGGCCGTAGTGCTTCATTTCCTTCAGCACATTCGTCTTCGCACGCGACTGGTCCTTCGCCTTACTCCCGGGCACACCTTCCATGATCATGTCGCGACTGAACTCACTCGCCACGATAACCAACGTACGGTCAAGCATGCCGCGCTCTTCAAGGTCTTTCACCAACTGCGCAATCGGAGCATCAATCTCCTTGTGCAACCTCTGCACCGTCGTGTGACCATTCTCATGCGTGTCCCAGTGTAGGAAAGGAACATACTCCGTCGACACTTCGACAAAACGCGCACCCGCCTCAACAAGCCTACGGGCCAACAAACAACCACGACCAAATCGCCCTGTGTTGTATTTATCGTAGCTCTCTTTCTTCTCCAACGTGAGATCAAATGCAGCACGCTCCTTGGATCCTAACAACTTATGCGCTTTGTCCAGCGAACGCAGCATCGACTCCTGGTGATAGTCACTCAGCCCCTCACCCTTCGGCGAGTTCTTCAACGCCTCCTGCAAGGCCTTGTATCGCTTCGCAAAACGATTCGCTCCCATCCCCTCAGGCGGCTTCACTGCCTGTGATGCCTTTTCAGGATACGGCAAATTCATCGGCCCATACTCACTGCCAAAAAATCCACCAGTGGTAAATGCCTTCAGCTCCTCACTCTCGCCATGCCCCTCCAGTCGCTGACCAATGTTAATGAACGGCGGCATCACATCATTGCGGCCACCTAACACCTTCGCCATCCACGCACCAATATGAGGTGCCGCCACCGTCACCGGAGGCACATACCCAGTGTGCCAGTGATACTGGTGACGCGAGTGCAAAATGTGACCAAGATCCGCCTGGTAATGCGACCGAATCAATGTCGCACGATCCATCACCGATGCGATATTCTCAAGCCCCTTGGCAATCTTGATGTTATCAACCGCGGTATCGATCGCAGGGAAAGTACTAATGACCTTCTCCACAGGCGTACCCACTTTAAATGGCTCGTAATGCTTCGGATCAAATGTTTCCGGCGCCGCCATACCACCACCCATCCAGAGCAGAATACACGCGTCAGCCGTTGCTTCCGGGTGACCCATCCTCTCACTCGCCACTACCCGCGGCGCACCACCCAGCATCGTTGCCGCACCAGCAGCAGCCAGTTTTTCCATGAAGCGACGTCGTGTCACTCCAGGACTTGATTCATCATACCAATCAGCACTCATATTAGTTTACGTAGTTAAATTCAGGTAGCATAAAGACCATCCACAGAAAATCCTCAGTCCCCTCAGGCGTAAGATTCTCACCCACCAGCGCACGCGAAATTTTCCATTCCTGCTCACTTGGCTCGCGCGTCAAACCAGTCTGATACACATGGCGGATCAATACATCTCGCTTCGGATACTTCTTCATCAATGCCGCCGCACCCTCACGCAACATCTTCGCCAAGGCATCACCATTCGCTAGGTTCATCGCCTCAAGCGTGGTGAATAACTCAGGCCGACTCGTCACCACCTGCTCACGATGAGGACGACCCAATGCCGCCTGCAGCTGGCTCCTCGGGGTGAATACCGACCGGATCGGTCTGTTCCCCCAATCCTTGATACCATGCGCTTCCATCACCACACGTAGCTGACCACCACGTGCGCCCTTCTTGAATGCATTCCCGTCCGGCTTTGGCCACACACCCGTCGTCGTCCGGATCAAATCAATAAACTGCTCAGCCGTCAGCCTGCGTCCCACAGGCCCACGAAACTTCTCCCCAGCCTCTTCCTGCTTCACATGCTCCATCTGCATGCGATACGCGTCCGAGTTCAAAATCACCCGCATCACCGCCTTGAGATCATACTTTTCCTCCACCAGCGTGTTCGCCAGGAAATCCAATAAATCCTCACTCCAAGGCTCAGCATTCATCGTCTCCACCGGATGCACAATCCCACGACCCATCAATTGCTTCCACAATCGGTTCACAATCGTCCGCTGCATACGCCCATTCTCAGGATGCGTCATCAACGCCGCCAACTGGGCAAGTCGCTTGTCCCTCGGCAAACTCGAATCAATCTGCCCCAACTCAGGGTAAATCCACGCCGCCTTCGCCACCTTACCCGTCGGCTTGTCACAACGGAACATCTCCAACGGCTTCTCCGATGTCACCGCCGCCAGACTATACGCATCCTTAAGCGTCCATTGGTTGATAAAGCTATCGTGACACGATGCACACTTCATGTTGATCCCCAAAAACACCTGAGAGATATTCTGCGAAAACTGGATCTCCTGAGTCTGGCTGGCATTCACATTACCACGCCACTTGATCCCACGCATGAATCCTTCCGATCCCTTCACCGGCGCAATCAACTCCCGGACAAACACATCATACGGCTTGTTTTCTAACAATGATTGATACAACCACCCGGTAACCTGCTTGCGTCCCCCGTCAATAAATCCCGTACCGGCAAACTCGTTGCGCAACAGATCATTCCAGAAAACCATCCAGTGCTCAGCATACGCCTGGTTATTGCTCAGCACACGCTCGACAGCAGCCTTCCGGTCAAGCTTACCCGACGCCAGAAGCTTCCTCGCCTCCTCACCAGGTGGCAGACCAGTCACATCCAGATGAAGCCTGCGCAGGAACACCGCGTCATCAACGGGTGACGGCACCGATGTCTTTTGCTCACGCATCGTTTTCCCGACCAAATAGTCCACCGCAGCAGAACCCGCCACCCCCTTGGGCAGCTTCACCGCACGCGGCTTCAGTGGCGGCTCATAACGCTCCTTGGCAAATGTAATCCCCTCTTCCCACGGAATCCCCGCAGCGATCCAACGTCTGAAAACATCAATCTCCTCCTTCTTCAACGGATGCTTCTGCTTCTTCACCGGCGGCATCCGCTCTTCCTCATCATCCGTAAGCAACAGCTCCATCAGCAGAGACTGATCCGGATTTTTCAAGTCCAGCACATCCCCCTCCAAAACCAATGCCCGGGTATTCATCGAAAAACCACCCTTCGATTTGTCCCCACCATGACACTCGATGCAGTGCTCCTTCAACAAGGGCACCACCTCATGGGCAAAATCAACCTCTGCCTCAAGAAATGAACTCGACGCAACGACTGTGAAAATACTGGAAAATAGCTTTCTCCGCATGGGGAAGAAACGTCTCGCCTGCCAGCAATATTTCAATCCTTTTTTTAACTAAAACAACACCGAAACTATTCCCATATGAGGTATAGTTTACCAAACCCACACTTGCCCAATCCCTACGAATCGCAAGAATACCCGCGTGCAAGAATCCACCAAAGGAACACTCGCGGCGGTGGCTGCATTCTCACTCTGGGCCATCCTCCCCGCATTCTGGAAAACCATGGAGGGCATCCCCATCCTGGAAACCCTGGCCCACCGCATGCTCTGGTCGTTCCTCATCCTGGTCACCATCCTCCTCATCCAAAACAAACTCAGCACCACCATACGCACCACCGGATCACTGAAAATCTGGTCAATCCACACCCTCTCCGCAACCTGCCTCATGGGCAACTGGCTGATCTACGTCTGGGCAACCCAAAATGACCGCATCCTCGAAGGCGCCCTGGGCTACTACATCAACCCATTCCTCTACATCCTCCTCGGTAGCATATTCCTCGGCGAAAAACATAGCCGCCTACAAATGTCCGCCATCGCCGTGGCCGCAGCAGGTGTCGCCCTGCAATTCCCCGCCGTCCAAGGCATCCCATGGGCCGCCTTCGGACTCGCATCCACATTCGCCGCATACGGCATAATCCGGAAAAAATCCCCCCTCGGCTCATTCGACGGACTGACGCTGGAAACCTGCATCATGCTCGTCCCCGCACTCATCTACATCAGCATCACCCACCAACATAACCAAGCATTCGGCAACGATACCCTCTCCACCTGCCTGCTCATCGCCACAGGCGCCGCCACCATCGCCCCACTGCTGTTCTTCGCCCGCGCCACCAAATCCATCAGCCTGACCCAGCTCGGCATCCTCCAATTCATCGCACCCACCGGCCAACTCGCCGTCGGCTGGCTCGTCTACCACGAACCCATGCCAACACTACGACTGCTCTCATTCGCCCTGATCTGGCTTGCAGTCGCCATCTACACCTTTAGTCTGCGGAAACAAGCCTGACAGAACCTCCCACCTCGGTTCGTTAATTCCCCAGTATGTGCTAGTATTTCTACAAAAACGACGACACCCGACACCCCAATCCCTCGTCTCCCACACTCCATTTCCATGAAAAATCACCTCGCCACATTCGCCGTCATCGCACTGGCCATCTGCCCACTCATCGCCGCCCCGTCAGGCAAGATGACCAAACCCGACTTCACCAAGGGAGACAACATCCCAGACGGCGCCACCCACGACTGGACACTCGGTGCCACCGGCGCTCGCGGATGGATCTTCAGCAACAACATGGAAACATCCGACGCCCGACAAATCTACATCACCCAGGTCGATAAAAAATCACCCGCCGACGGCACACTCAAAACCGGCGACGTCATCCTCGGGATCTCCGGAAAACCATTCGCCTACGACCCACGAACCGAATTCGGCAAGGCACTGACCATCGCCGAGTCCGACGCCGGAAAAGGTAACCTCTCGCTTATCCGCTGGCGCAACGGCAAACAGGAAAACGTCACCGTCAAACTCCCCGTCCTCGGCGACTACAGCCCCACCGCTCCCTTCAACTGCCCAAAATCCAAACGCATCTTCGAACTAGGATGCGAAGCACTCGCCAAACGTATCTCCCAAACAGATTACCGGCAAAACCCCATCTCCCGATCACTCAATGCCCTCGCACTACTCGCTAGCGGTGAGCGTAAGTATCTCAACGTCATCAAAAAAGAAGCCCGGTGGGCAGCCGACTATTCCGCAAACGGCATGGCAAGCTGGTACTACGGCTACGTCATCGCATTCCTCGCCGAGTATCACATGGCTACAGCCGACCGCTCAGTGCTCCCAGGCCTCCGCCGACTCGTCCTGGAAACCTCCAAAGGCCAAAGCGCCGTCGGTTCATGGGGACACAAAGTCGCCAACGAAAAAGGCAGACTCGTCGGCTACGGCATGATGAATGCCCCCGGAGTCTCGCTCACCACCTCCCTCGTCCTGGCACGCAACGCAGGAATCAATGCACCCGAACTCGACCTCGCCATCGAGCGCAGTGCCAAGCTACTCAGGTTCTACGCCGGTAAAGGCTCCATCCCCTACGGCGACCACATCCCATGGATTCAAAACCATGACGATAACGGCAAAAACGGTATGGCAGCCGTCCTTTTCAGCCTGCTCGGAGAAACCAAGGCCGCCGAGTATTTCTCCCGCATGAGCCTCGCCTGCCACGGCCCCGAAAGAGACACCGGCCATACCGGCAATTTCTGGAATATGACATGGGCCATCCCCGGCGTTGTCCAGTCCGGCCCCCACGCCACTGGCGCGTGGATGCAAGAGTTTGGTTCCTGGTATTTCGACTTCACACGCCGCTGGGACGGAGCATTTCCACACCAAGGCCCGCCAAGCGTCAGAGGTGACTCAACAAAAAACTGGGACTGCACCGGCGCCTACCTCCTCGCCTACGCCATGCCACTTAAGAAAATCATGCTCACCGGCAAAAAACCCACCACCGTACCCCAGCTCAACGCCAAACAAGCACAGTCAATCATCATCGATGGCCGCGGATGGAGCAACAACAACCGCAACGCCGCATACGACGCCCTGACCGTCGCACACCTCTTCGAACGCCTCACCAGCTGGTCACCCGTCGTTCGCGAACGCGCCGCCATGGCCCTCGCACGCCGCAAAGGAATCGACTCCCCAGTGCCCACCCTTTTGAAAATGCTCGAAATGCCCCGCTTGGAAACTCGCTACGGCGCCTGCAGGGCACTCGCCCAGCTCCGCGGCAGAGCCGCAGCTGCTGTGCCAGCACTACAAACATACCTCAAAGACAAAGACCTCTGGATGCGCGTCCACGCCGCACAAACACTCGCCGCCATCGGCAACGCCGCCATGCCCGCCCTCCCAGAACTCCTCACCATGGTCGCCAAAGGACCCACCGAAAATGACCCCCGCGGCATGGAACAACGCTACCTCAGCTTCGCCCTCTTCAACAGCCGCGGCGGTATGCTCGGCCGCTCACTCGACGGCGCCGACCGCGACCTCCTCTACAAAGCCATCCGCGCAGGACTCACCAACGAAGACGGACGCGCCCGCGGCAGCTACGCTTCTATCTACAATAAACTCAGCTTCGAAGAACTGAAACCCCTCCTGCCCGATATCCACCGCGCCATCGTCACCCCATCACCCAGCGGCATTATGTTCGCCGATCAAATCCGCACCGCAGGACTCGAACTCTTCGCCAAACACCACATCAGCGAAGGAATCGAACTGACCGCAGATTACGCCAAAAACATGAAGCCTCATGCCAGTGAACACCGTATCAAAACCGTCATGAATATGATGAAAAGTTACGGCGCCCATTCTCAGCGAGCCATCCCCATGCTCGAAGACGCCATCCATTACTTCGAAAATGAGGAAAAAGACTTCCCCAAAAGACTGAGCAAACAAAAAGCCCAAACCGTCCGCGATGCCATCAAAGAAATCAAAGCGTCAACCAAACGCCCGAAACTCATCAGCATCAAATCCACACTCTAAAATCATTATCACGCTTTTTTCACCAGCATGATCC
>JARFPV010000343.1 GCA_029288115.1 Akkermansiaceae bacterium
ACCCATGCCCTCGCCAAACCGCCTGTCCAGTAAATCCAACATCCCCCCCACTACCACCCAACCATGCTCCACTCCCTAGCAATCCACCCCCATATATCACCAAAAAACTCCCCCCCCCACCCCAGCCGCCACCCGGCCTTGCACCCCCCCACCCACAAAAACCAACACCCCCCTTAAACCCTGCGTGGCGGCCCCCGCTGTCCCCCGCCACATCAGGATCAGTTCTGCAGCACACCCGCACGGAGGAATATTCTCTCAGGCGATCCAACCGCAGTGGCGGTCACCGTCGTAGTGCCGCCACTGGTACTCGCAGAAAATACGACTGTCGCACCACCACCTGGGCCATTACCGCTAGCATACCAGTCGGTTAGATTGGGCGACCACTCGTAGTAACCTGTCAAATCATCCGGCACGGTGGTGTTTTGAGGATGCGTGAAGGTGGTGACATTCCCCACAGAAGTCACATTCGCCAGTCCCGCATTATACTGCCCTGGGTGGGTGCCGAACCATGCCTCAAGACCGTTGGAAAGATTATCACCGTCTGAATCATCCTCGAAGTCCTGATCAGGAACGGCGAGGCCGAAGGCAGGGTCGACGACCCAGGCCGCAAAATTATCAGGACCCAATCCTAGGGCCTGAATCCCCTCATACCATTCCTGCGCCATCAGATCGTAACTTGGGTTGTCAGGGTGGTTGATATTGTTGGACAGTATACCGGGCGTGACCGCACCTGTTGTGGAGGGAATTGTCGTGTAGGTGCTCGGGTCGGACAGGAAAAATGAGTAAAGATCGACCGTGCTGACCTTGTTTCCCGCAGTGATATGCCCCGGCACCAGAGTGTCGCGGATGTACAGGTTATAATCGTAAAGAGTCTGGTTGAAGGTGGCACGCGGAGTGATCTGCGCCACGATGAGATGCACGTCTGGGGCATGAGTCACGATGCTGTTTACCAGATTGGTCAATGCCGTCTGGCTGCCGCCACCTATTCCGTTAATGCCTATCAATAGAAGAATAATGTCGGGATTATCGGCATCGATCCAGCTGTTGACATTGCCCCAGATACCAGCGCCACCGTAGCCTCGGTGCTTATCCTGGCCAAAGTCGCGTAGATCAAGTGCGGGTGTATAAGTGCCGCCATTTGTCGGATCACCCGAGATTCCGGTCCAGGGCTCAGTTGAGGCACCGACAAATTGGAAGTTGAATCCGGCATTGGTCAGGCGGGTGTAGAGTCCACTGCGGTAGCCAAACATAAACGGGTGGTTTGCCCAGCTAGGGTTATCGGTGTAGCCGACCGTGATTGAGTCGCCAAGACACATGATGCGCAGCGGCTCGTCGACCGTGGTGAAATCCCATGCCATATCGCCTGAGATGCCGAGAAATGGATTCCCAGACAGGTCGGTGATCGCCGTGTTGGGTATTTGCACCGCGTAATCGGTATTCGGGTTAAGATTAGAAGTCGGATTGATCGTCAGAACCGCACCTGCGATCGAAATCTGAGCATCCCCCACTGGGATGGTTGTTTCAGCCAATGTATCGAGATTCTTAATGGTGATATTTCCACTACCGATGGCAATATCCTCGTTGAATGTCACCACGAGATCGCTGGCTAACGGCACATCGTCGAGATCATCGGTCGGGCTCAGGCTACTAACCAATGGAGCCGTGACGTCGGGTGCGCCAGTCATAAAAAGCCAGGCACCCGTGGGAATTCCTACGAAGCTGTTGCCAGAAGTATCGTCAATCGCCGTTCCACTGATCAGTATCTCGTAGTTCGTATTCGAGGCAAGATCAGCAACCGGATTGACCGTCAGGACTTTTCCGGAAACCGACACCTCGGCATTACCAATTGGAATGGTTATTTGCGACGGCGCATCGAGGTTTTTGATCATGATGTCGCCTGTTCCTTTGACGATGTTCTCATCGAAGGTCACCACAAGGTTGCCTCCGGGTAACACACCTGAGACACCGGTCGCCGGACTCAGGCTGTCTAGCATCGGCGGGGTTTCATCGGGGCCGGACTCCACACCAAAGACATCGATTTCTCGGAAAGTGAACGCTCCTCCGTTGGCACCGCCATTAACACTGTTAGCGGTAAATTTGATATACTCAATCCCAGTGGCATCGAGACCCGTCAGGGTGACCTTGGTGGTGCCCGCACCGCTGAGCGGCTGATAATCGACCGTTGCCAGTGTTGCGTAACTCCCTCCCACCGGCTTTACTTCGATCTTGTATCCCTGGTTGCCGAAGCTCGCACCGTTCCAGTCAGCAATGGATTGGATCGATGTGATGTCGTATCCCATACCGCCAGTACCTGTGCCCAGGTTGTATTCGGCAGTCGCACCCACGGTCGTCCAGGCAATTGTCGCCACAGCAGCAGCTCCGGTGACATCATAAGACGTGCCGTGAGTTCCGTCGTTCAAATTCGCAGGCGTGGCGCCATTGCCATAGTTCCACCCCGTTGCAGAGACTGTAAGCCCATGCAGGAGATCGGTTGCGCTGACATCACCAGCATAAGCCAGTTGGGTGGCACTGTTGACTTCTGTGGCACTACCCGCCCCCGTGAAAGTCACCGTTGCGAAAACGGAAGACGAAACAAACAGAAGAGCAGCCAGTATCAGTTTGGTTGAATTTGTGTGGTACACAGGATGGATGTGATGGTCAAAAAAGGAAAATGCCGCCGCGATCCCAAAATCCGGGTCACAGCGGCATTTTTCAGAATGTTTAAATCAGATTTTCGAATCGCGATTACTTGCGGCGACGGAAAATCAGAGCCAGTCCGCCAAGACCGAGCAGGGCTGCGGAAGATGGCTCGGGGACAGCGACGGTATCCGTACCGAAGACGTCGAGTTCACGCGGAGTGAATTGGCCGCCGTTGGCTCCTCCATTGACTTGGTTGGCGGTGAAGCGGATGGCCTCGATACCGGTGGCATTCAGACCGCTCAGCGTGACCTTGGTCGCACCCCCATCAGTGGTTCCATCGTAGTCCACCGTGGCGAGAGTGGCGTAGCTGCCCCCCACCGGCTGCACGTCGATTGTCCACGCCTGATCAGCGAAACCAACGTTGACCCATGCCGCGATGGTCTGGATCGAGGTGATGTCAAAGCCTAGGCCGTTCGCGCCGGTGCCCAGGTTGTATTCGGCAGTGGCGCCGACCGTCGTCCAGGCTCCCGCCACCGAGTTCCCCTCAGCAGCGAAGGTATCCCCGTGAATCCCGTCGGTCAACTCGTCAGGATGGGCTCCGTTGGCGATGGTCCAGCCGGTGATCGTGGGCGTCATCCCCTCGATGAGATCGGAGTTGCTGACGTCTCCTGCGAAGATCAGTTCGTTGGCAGCCCCGACCCCGGCGGACTCTGAGGTGGTTCCCAAATAGCCGTTGAAATAGGTCACCGTCGCATTGGATGAGGCGGCGGTGAGAACAAGCCCCGCAATCACAGTGAAGCGTGTTGTTATTTTTGCATTATCTTTCATAGAGTATTTTTGTTTGTATAGTAATTGTGCTTGTTGAATTTCCGTGTCCCGAAATTGGGCACAGAAGAATCGAACTGATAACAAATGTCTAGAGAACAGGTCGCGTTAACACATTTCTGAAAAAAACTTTCAAAATGGCCGAAAATGCTCAATCAACAGCATGAATTGCGATGAATGGCAAAATATCTGTTAACGTGGTACAAAAACCGACATATGGTAAAAAGGAAGGATGGAACTCAACGCCATACAGCAGGCTGAATTTGTCAGTCAGATCGCCAATCACCAGGCGGCGCTGCATGCCTACATCATCTCGCTGATGCCGGGAATGGATGGCGTGGACGATGTGCTGCAGGAAACCAACCTGGTGCTTTGGGAAAAACGCAGGACATTCGAGCCCGGCAGTAACTTCCGTGCCTGGGCCTGTGCCATTGCCCGGTTCAGGGTGATGGGTCACCGCCGCAAACTGGGGAAACTCGGAATGCAATTGTTTGACGACGAGCTTGCCGAGCAGCTTGCCATGGAATGCGAGGCAGAGCCAGAGGAACTCACCAATCGACTGCGTGCCTTGGAGAGCTGTCTGGGTCGACTGCCTGAGAAAGAACGTGCCCTCATCGATTTCCGGTATTTTTCAGATTCCAATCTCGACGAATACGCGGCACAATGTGGTCGCCCTGTCGATTCTCTTCGCGTCAGCCTGTTCCGCATCCGTGCCGCCCTAAAAAAGTGCATCACCGGCGAGCTCACCCTCTACCGCAACCGACCATGAACCAGCGCGAACTCGAACATCACTTGCAGGAACTCTTCGACGGTCGTCTCGAAGGGCAGGCATTCGAGAACCTGCAACAAGCGCTGCGTGATGATCCGACGGCGAGAGAGGCCTACCGCGAGTATCTTCACCTGCATCACGCACTGGAGTTCCGCACCAAGGGGGTGGACCGTCTCAATGTGATTCCCATGGAAAGCGTTGTCGAGCGACGCCAACGCCGCACCATGCGCAACGCCGGACTGGCCGCTGTCGCACTTCTGGTTCTCGGCGCACTGGTGATGGCGCTCGTTGCCTCACACCAACCCAACCCTACTCTCACCTTCAACACAGCACCCGGAACTGAAATCAGCATCAGCCACTCCGGCAAGGGCGAGGATGCCCCGGAGGGCATGGTGCTCGAACCCGGTTCGCGTCTGAAAGTCATCACCGGAACCGTGGAGCTTGAATTTTCCTCCGGTGTGCGTGGTATTGTCCGCGGCCCTGCCGACCTGACCCTTCAGCGCGAGGATTTGCTCGAACTTACCAACGGCACGGTCTGGTTCGAGGTTCCAAAGAAGGCGATCGGATTTAAGGTCAACACGCCCGACCTGACACTCACGGACCTCGGCACGGAGTTCGGCATCATTTCCGAACCAAATTTCCTCGATGAAGTGCACGTTTTCGATGGCAAGGTAGAAATAAACAACCGTAACGGACTGAAAAAAACAGAGCTCCTGAATGCCGGTCATGCACGTTTCGCCGGACCCGACGGTCGCTGGGAAAAAACCACGCTACGTCGCGACCATTTTTTAGATAAGTTACCAACTAAGATTATCGAGCCGGCCCTGATTTCGACGGAGGAGTCCAGTGGCAGCCAGCTCGCATACGAGGATGATGTCAGCGACTCCGACCTCCTGCACAGCCTGACGCCAGTCACGACCGGGTGGAATTTGGCTAACAACGCCAACCCGAAGGAACTCACGGACGGCATCCACGGAGCTGGGTTTGATCAAGTGCCCGGTGACCTGGTGCAGGGTGCCTGGACAACGGTCGGTGCCACCGCTGAATACCATCTGGGCAAAGGTTCCAAGGGACTGGGCTATGACATCACTTCAATCCAGTCCATTGCCGACTGGAATGGAGCGGGATTCGGAAACCAGGCGTGGACCGTGGAGGTCAGACCGGTCGGTGGCGACTACCGTATTCTCCACACGGTGAACTACCACCCGCTCAGCTC
Source organism: Akkermansiaceae bacterium (assembly GCA_029288115.1). Lineage (GTDB taxonomy): Bacteria > Verrucomicrobiota > Verrucomicrobiia > Verrucomicrobiales > Akkermansiaceae > Oceaniferula. The sequence goes on from JARFPV010000343.1 coordinate 5,451, forward strand.
GCAACCGCTCGACGGCGGCGGCGCCACCAAGGTTGTCCTGACCGATAAAAGCGGGGTGCTTGCCGGCGGTATCGAGTCGATCAAGTTTACCGCAGGCCACGTCGCCGGCTCCGTCGGCAATGCCTTTGTCTGGCGCGAGATCGATGTCTTTGGCACACCGACAAAACGCACACCCTGAGCGCCCAGTGACTCAGTAATGGCATTCGATGCCATTCCACCTGCATCCAGCCATAATTTGTATTCGCGTGTCGGCATGAGAGTAGGACAGCTTTGCAAGCTGTCGGCAACCCACTGCGTACTTCGTAGCCTCTGGCGAAGTAGGATGGAAAAATCAACCCAAGCCCGCCGCATACACATAGCCTGCCGACCCCGCAGGCGCGGGGTCCTACTTTTACCAAGCCCGCAGAAAAAGCATCACCCACAGAATTACGGATGCTTACCAAACAACGCAAGCATACTGACGGTGCT
>JARFPV010000351.1 GCA_029288115.1 Akkermansiaceae bacterium
TGTGTATAAGAGACAGCTGTGGTGGTGTCATCCCCTGGTTTCTTGCCTCCGACAATAAACAATGTGGCTGCGACCGCGGCGGCTACACCAGTGGCCACAACGGCCGGTTTTCTCCAGAATGGCACTCGCGCGCTGGCAATATCTGTGATCACAGGACTCGAACCAGCGCTCCGAACTGTTGCCAATTGTTCACCTGTGAGCATTTCCGCCCCCGTGGGCGACAACGCACCACCTAGCAGACGAGCCGTTTCCCGCACTTCCTCAACAGCCCTGCCTATACGCTCATCCGAACGCACCGCGCGTGCTAGCTCAATCGCGTCATCGCCAGTCAACTCGCCTAGGGCGAAAGCGGTGATGCGTGGATCGTCGTGATCGATTTTCATGGTGCTTGGTCAGTTATGGAAAATTACTTCAGTTCGTCGGGGAGGATTTCACGTAGCCGCTTCATACCAGTGTGGATGAGAAACCCAACATTCCCGGTGGTCAGTCCGGTTTCCTTGCTGATTTCCTTGTAGCTGTATCCTTTTTCAAATTTGAGTATGATGGCGGTGGCTTGATTCTCAGGCAGTCGGGCGATGTAGCTTTTCACCAGTTCAGCTCTCTCGTGACTGGCGGCGATGTCATCTGGGCTGGAGACCCCGCTGTCCTCGGCAGCGAGAGTCTCGTCCTCCACTGGTATCATTCTTTTCTCTTTGCGCAGGACATCGAGTGCACGGTTTCTACAGACAGTAAAAAGCCACGACTTCAGACCCTCACGCACTTTACCAGCGTCCTGCTGGTAGAGTCGGATAAAAGTGTCCTGGACAACGTCGCGAGCGCGGTCAATGTCGTGGACAATGGTCCTGGCGTAGCCGATGAGCGGCGACTCGTATTCGGAGATCGCCCGCTCTACGAGCTCTGCGCTGGTTTCGGTCATGTCCTGTTCAGTGTCCTTACTACTGGCCATCGGAGGCACTTTCTATTGAGGGTGAACGGTACGGACAGGATTTTATTAGGGAAAAAGCGTTATTTTCTGACAAAATAGTTAAGGCTCTCCAGTTCAAGTGCGAGATCAACGTTATTCACGGTGACCTCGGACGGCACTTTGAGCAATACGGGGGAGAAATTGAGAATCCCCTGAATACCAGCTTGCACAAGGCCATTCACTACCTGCTGGGCTTGTTCCCCAGGCACGCAGAGGATAGCGAGGGTCACTTTATTCTTTTTGATGAATGCTGCCATGTCATCCGTCGAATGAAGAGGCACCGGTATGTCTTTGACGCGGATTTCATCAGCCCTGGCATCGAACGCCGCCAGAATTTCGTAACCTTCTTTCTTGAAACCATCGTAGCGCAACAGGGCGCTCCCCAGATTTCCAGCACCCACCATGATAACCGGCTGGAGCTTGGCCCGCCCGAGTCCTTCGTGGATTGCCTGCCGCAATGCCTCCACAGGATAACCTCTTCCCCGCGTGCCAAAGGTCCCTAAATAGGCTAGATCGCGTCTAAGCTGGGACGGCTTGACGCCCGCAGCAGTTGCAAGCGCACTAGAGCTGACCATCTCATGTTCATTGTGGTGCAGGCGCTCCAGACACCGCGCATACATAGATATGCGGTAGATGGATTTCTGGGGTATTTCCGCTTTGGACATGACTTTGGATTTACCACTGGGAACAATGGGACATTCCAATCTATCACAGCTTTGCCTTTGCTGTCGAGGTATTGATGATGTTTGTGATTTCCAGCGCAAGATTGAGTGCTGCGGCACCCTGCTGGCCAGATACCTGGGGAACATCCCCCCTGCTGGCGCATTCCACAAAAGACGCCAGTTCAAGCTTCAGCGGCTCATCTTTTTCCACTTCTACATCGACCTTCTCGACACCATTCGGAGTCATCGCATACATGCCTGCACTTTGCTCCTGGTAATCCAATGACAGGTAACAATCGCCTTGGAAAACCCGGATCTTACGCATCCTCTCCGGGCTAATCCTGCTGGAAGTAACATTGGCAACGCTACCATTCTCAAATCGAATACGGGCGTTCGCAATGTCCTCACGCTCCGTCATCACCGCCACACCAACAGCATCCACACTTTCGACAGGCGAATTGACGAGATGCAGGATAATTTCCAAATCGTGGATCATCAGGTCGAGAACCACTCCGATGTCAATGCTGCGGTTAGGAAATGGAGAGAGTCTGTGGGCCTCAATAAACCTGGGATCGGACAACCTACTCTCGAGTTCACGCATCACAGGATTGAAACGTTCAATATGGCCAACCTGTAACACGCAGGATTTTTCCTGGGATTTCTCAATCAAGGCACGGGCGTCGTCGAGAGTATCTGCAATCGGTTTTTCCATCAAAATGTGCACGCCCTGATCCATCAGCGCACAACCTACCGAACGGTGGGCGATGGTCGGCACTGCGACCGTAGCAGCGTCGACTTGTTGGGAAAAATCATCCAGCGAGTCCACAGCCACCCCGCCAAATTCCTCGGCTACAGCCTGCGCGCGCGCCATATCTTGATCGTAAATCGCAACCAACTCCGCATTTTCCAACAGCGAGAATACACGCGCATGGTTACGCCCCATTGCTCCCGCTCCCGCCACACCTACTTTTAAGCTCATGCGGGAAGGTCTAATACACCCGTGACAGAATGACAAGGCTTGTCGTATCTGCCCTGAAGACAGATTTCTGCCACCGACAAAAAATATGGTTTTTTCCCTAAGAAAAATTCGCCCTTGCTGGTTATGCAACTACTGATGCGGTTTTCCCTAGGGTTACACCGCTGTATCAAAATGCAAAGAAACGCCCAAGAAACGCCCAATACCCAATGGAATAACTCCAAAACCCGTAATAAAAATCGTTCTTTTCCTCTCGCCAGCCAATCTGACGCCACTATACTTGCCCGTATATAGAGTTGTGCGCGAGTCATTCCCTCCCACGTTCCCACGAATCCCGCTACCAGCCATTTTCATCAACATCACTGTAACCACACTATGAGTCTACACGCCCAATTGTCCCCTGAAGCCCAAGCGCGACTTCATGCACAGCAACGGAACTCCACCATCACCAGTATCATCATTTCGATCCTGTCGATCCTCCTCGTGGGCATCATTCTTCTCTACTGGTTTCTGCCGGTCATTGATAATGTCACTCCTGATATTGTGTCTTACCAGGCAGGTACTGATGAAGAGGACAAGGTGCAAAAGCGTGAGATGACCCGCGCCGTCGAGCGCAAACCTTCCGCTCCTTCGTCTTCCATGGCAAAAGTCATTGCGGCCAACACCACCTCTCCTACTGCGGTTCCCGTTCCTGAGGTTGACGTTCCTGATCCCTCAACGGATTTTGGAAACGGTGACGACTTCGGCGATGGCTGGGGAAGCGGTGACGGTGACGGTGGTGGCGGATTTGGTAACATCCCACAAACCATGAAAAAACGCTGCAGCCTCGAAGATCGCATGGATCGCCTGTTGAAAAACGGAGGCAACAAGCAATGTGAGGAAGCTGTGATGAAAGCCCTGCGCTGGCTTAAGAAAACACAGAACCCTGACGGCAGCTGGACCGGCTCAAACAAAGGTGCCATGACCGGCTTCGCCATACTCGCCTTCCTTGGCCACTGTGAAACTCCAAACTCCGAGGAGTTCGGCGATGCTGTCACTCGAGGCATCGTGTACCTCATTGGCCTCGGCATGAAAAACGACGGCAGACTCGCCACCGCAGATGTCGGATCACACCACTGGGTTTACGAACATGGTATCGCCACCTATGCCTTGGCCGAAGCCTATACATTCTGCAGCAGCCTAGGAATCAACCTGCCTAACCTCGCTAAAGTCACCAAGACAGCAGGAGACATGATCATCACCGGCCAAGGCGACAGTGGAGGCTGGGTCTACGGATACAAATCCACCAATAGCGGTGACAACTCCGTTGGATTCTGGCAAATCCAAGCCCTCAAAGCTTGCAAACACACCAAACTTTGGGAGGACAAACACTTCAAAACCGTCTCACGAAAAGCCCTCGCCTGGCTCAGTAAAGTTCAGGGTTCCAATGGAGCCATCGGCTACCGTAGCAACCCAGAACAAAGCCCCGGACTTACCGCCGGTGGCGTGCTTGCCTTCCAAATGTGGGATAAATCGCATGCGGCGGAAGTCAGAAAAGGCACTAAATACATCCGCACCAACACTTCATTCAAATGGGGCGAAGCTGAATCCAGCCTATACAATCACTACTATAACGCCCAGGCCATGATCAACCGAGGCGGTGAAGACTGGAAGTTCTATAATAATCTGTTCCGCGACGAACTGCTCAAAAATCAAAAACCAGACGGCACATGGCATAACCCCGCCAAGCATAGCGGCAACCTGCACATGAGCACCTGCCTGGCCACCTTCATGCTGGAAGTTTACTACCGCTTCCTGCCAGCCACCGGGCAAAAAAGCCGATAAATGATCTAGGCCACCAACTCATTGAACCACTCACCTGGCCCCTCTCCTGCAGAGGGGCTATTTTTTTGCACCCATCTTCACATGCTTTTCATACTTCTCACCTTGCGAACAGACGATTCCCTTACTAACATGCGATAGCTTATGGGATAGTCATCCCGACATCAGAATATGGCAGAAGAAAAGAAATGGAGAAAAATTGCTCTGCAAACCGCCCGCAAAATCAACCTCGGGTGGTGGCTGCAACTGCTTGCTACTCCCCTGCTCATCACCGCCCTGCTGATCGCTTGCGCCGTGCTTATCACACGCCGCGAGTTCGATAACATCCCATGGCTCGGACTAATCTCTGGATCCGCCGGTGCACTTGCCATCACCGCCGCCGCATGCTGGCTCGCCGCACGCTCACAGTTTGAATCAGAAAAACAATCCCTCGTCCGTATCGAAGCCGCGATGCGTCTGCGCAATGCTCTCACCGCCGCCGACCACGGCATCGCCCCGTGGCCAGAAGTCCCAGGCGTCATTAACGACGGAGTGGACTGGCGCTGGAAGCGTCTGATCCCGCCACTCGCCGGAGCACTGCTTATCGTATTTTGCGGATTCATTATTCCCGTACACGCCAAATCAGACCCCTCAGAAGCTCAACAAGAGCCCAGCACTTGGAGCGAACTCGACACCAACCTCGACCAGCTCGATAACCAAGAGGTCGTGCAGAAGGAATACATCGAGGAAATGCGCAAAAAACTCGAGGAGCTGCGCAAGCAATCGGAGGACGACTGGTTCAGCCACTCCAGCCTGGAAGCGACAGACACCCTCAAACAAAATCACCTGACCGAACAAGATAATCTGAAAAAGAACCTCGAGCGAGCAGAGCGCAGCTTAAAGACACTGCAAAGCAAAGGGGCCAAGATGAATGCCGAACAGAAACAGCGACTTCTTAATGAATTCGATCAAGCTGTCAAAAAAATGCAGCAAGGCGGCATGAAACCTAACAAGGAGCTGCTTGAGCAACTGAAAAAAATCGACCCCGAACAACTCAATCAATTGACTCCGGAGCAGCTCGACCAATTACGCGAGAACATGCGCAGACACGCGCAAGGCCTGAAACCACCATGAGGCGGCGGCAATCAACCCGGCCAGGATGGCGAGGGAGAAGGTGACGGCGAAGGAGAAGCCGAAGATGGTGAAGGAGAGGGCGAGAACCCAGGACGTGGCGGTATTGACCGTGGCCCTGGACATGCGCCAAACCCCCTTGGAAAAACCAAAGACGACACAGGTGCCGGAAAGCATGAGGGACTGGAATCCGACGACCAGTCGCGCTCACTCCCTGGGGATCTGCTCGAAACCAGCGATGCCAAGCACGATGTCGATAAAACCAAACAAGGCCCCAGCGATGGCGGCAGCACCAATTCCAAAGGCAAGGGCGGAGACCGCGTCTGGAAAGACTCCCTGCTCCCCAACGAAAAGAAAGCCCTGAAGAAATTCTTTGAGTAATCAACAGCCTGAAAACTGAACACTAACAAACAGACCACCTTCCATGCAATTCGCCACCGAATCCGAAGTCACCGCCGCAAGCAAACACGTTCGCTCACTCGCCACCACCCTCAACCAAGTTCTATTTGGCCAGGAGGAACTCATCGACCTCGTCATCACAGGCTTACTGGCCCGTGGACACATTTTGTTAGAAGTTCTCCCGGGCTTGGGAAAAACAGAGCTCGTAAAAGGGCTGTCCAAGGCTCTCGGACTGGATGCCAAACGTATTCAGTTCACACCCGACTTACTCCCCGGAGACATTACCGGCAACCCAGTGTTGCAGGAAAACGACGGCAAACGTGCATTTGTTTTTCAGCCCGGACCACTGTTCACGAATATTCTGTTAGCTGACGAAATCAACCGTGCCTCTCCAAAAACCCAATCCGCCATGCTGGAGGCAATGCAGGAGCGCCGCGTCACCGTGATCGGCGAAACCCATGATCTCCCTGCGCCGTTTTTTGTCCTCGCTACCCAGAACCCAATCGAGCTGGAAGGCACCTACCCACTGCCGGAAGCACAGCTCGACCGTTTCATGTTCAAACTCGAGGTGAGCCGCAACAACGTCGACACACTTGAAAAAATCGTGAACAACCGCGAGCTCGGCACAGAGCCAGAAGTCAATTCAATGATGGAGGCTTCCCAGCTACAGGAGACCCTCGATCTGGTTCGCCGAATCTACCTTCCCGATGTGGTGGCGAACTACATCGCCCGACTTGTTGATTCCACCCACCCTGGACAATCATCTGCCTCGAGCGGCATCAAATACGGCTCGAGCCCGCGTGCCGCACTCTCACTCGCATCCGCAGCCAAGGCGCGCGCACTGATCAACGAGCGCACTCATGCCAGCTTCGAGGATGTGAAATACGTTGCCCCAGCCGTGCTGCGACACCGTATGATTCTTGATTACAATGCGCGGGTGGAGGGAAAAACAACCAACGACACGATCCTTGCATTGCTTGATGAGGTGCCATTCCAAGCAAAGGAAACACCTCGCACCATGGTAAGCCAGTAAGCTACTTATCTTTCCCGCCATGGCACGCTTTCTATTGATCCTTTCCCTGCTGTTTTCCTCCCTCCACGCTCAGGAGGAGCTCGTCCGGCAGGTCTATGAAACCAAGACAAACACCTGGGCTCAGGTCACATGCCTGTTAGGAAAACTTCCGGCCTACGGCTACGCACCGGTCCGCGTTGAAATGAACAACGCATCCAAGTCAGACCGCACATTAACGATCAGTTTCACCTCCACAGACAACAGCTACGGTGGATCGATGGGCGGTCAAAGTGACAGCAAAATGACGTCGAGCTTTTCTTTTGTTTGTAAAAAAGGCAGCCGTGAAACGGTCGATTTCCTCGTCCCGCTAGTGACCATATTTCAATCAGGAAGCTACGGCAGCAGCAGCTCGCTAAGTATGAACCTGAGTGTTTCAGGATATCCATCGACATCAGGAAGCATGACCACCGAGGTCAGCGAGAGCTGGCCCTCAGCCGTGATGAGTAACACGCTCTACGTACCCAATGCCTCCACCCTTAACGGGCATCTTCTCAGCTCGCATTCCTCTGCCAGCTACTCCTCCGGTGACCTTGAGTTCGCTGGCGACTTTGACCCCAAAGCCATGCCCACCGACTGGCGTGCCTACATCGGCCAAGATACGATCATCATGACCAGTGATGATTGGGGCAAACTCGACCCCGGAGCACGCACCGCCATTCTGGAATGGAATCGATTCGGTGGAAAAATCATCATCTACACCACAAATGCATCCGACGATTTGGCAACACTTCAAATCGAGCCTAACATGGCTGGCAAAAAAATAGCCGCACGGAGCTTCGGACACGTCCAACTGGTGCCGCTACCAAGCTCTAACCGGCTGAATGCCGCCGCCACCCAACGCCTTGTGAGCCACCGTGGAAAATCCTCCTACGAGACACCACACGCCAGCCTGCTGAACGATTACGCAGGCAGTTGGCCACTACATGAAAAGCTTGCCGAGAAAAATTTCAACTCGGTGTTCTTCATCCTCATCTTGCTCGCGTTCGGCGTACTTGTCGGACCCGTTAACCTCTTTGTTTTCGCCAAAGCGGGCAAACGCCACAAGCTGTTCATCACTACACCAATCATTTCCCTGGGGTGCAGCGCACTACTCATCGTCATCATTATGTTCCAGGACGGTTTCGGCGGTCGCGGCCACCGGATTCTACTGATGGAAATCCAACCAGAGGAAAACAAGGCATACATTTTTCAGGAACAAGCGGCTCGGACCGGTGTCCTGTTAGGATCTTCCTTTGAGACCTCAGAACCCACAATGATCACCCCGGTCGCACTCGCACCATCCCGCTGGTCCCGCGTGGTCACCAACGGGCAATCACCCAGCACCTACGCCGCTGAACACGGTAGCGATGGGCTGAGTGTTTCAGGCGACTGGTTCCAGTCGCGCAGTATCCACGGCCACCTACTCAAGACAGTACGCCCAACACGAGGCAGAATCGAACTATCACCAAAAGCTGGTGCTCCCACCCTCACCTCTACTTTTGATTTCGACCTCGATACCATTTTTTACCATGCCAGCGACGGTTCATGGTGGATGGCAGATGCTATCGAAAAAGGAAACTCCGTCAGCCTCTCGCCCACCAGCGAGATGGAGTTTAACGCTTGGCTCAAACGCATAGAGAACTCCCTCGGTCGCCACAATGCTTCCCACCTGATCCGCATATCCAAACTCCCCGGCCGATTTTTCACCACCACAGAAGAGGCCACCGCAACTGAAACCTACGGATCAATCAAGTGGCTCAGCACAACAACCATCATGACAGGGCCGGTGATTCGCTAATGCTCGTTAAACCCAAAGCTTAAAACTTAAAATGAGTAACGCAATCGTCGTCAATAACCTCTACCGCTACTTCGGGCCGCTGAAAGCTGTCGATGGAATCAGTTTTGAAGTGCCTCATGGATCAGTCTGCGGGTTCGTTGGTGCCAATGGTGCGGGAAAAACCACCACGATGCGTGTGCTTGCCACACTGGACTACCCAACCATGGGGCAGGTGGAAATCTGCGGTATCAATGTGGTGAATTTCCCTGCCAAAGTCCGTTCGCTCATCGGTTGGATGCCGGACCACTTTGGTAACTACGAACACATGACGGTGCTCGAGTATCTGGATTTTTACGCGCGCGCGCTCGGATACGCCGGCAAGGAACGCCAGATGCGCGTGCAGGAAGTGATGGAGTTTGCTGACCTTATCCCGCTGGCAGATCGGCTATCTAACAAACTATCCAAAGGCATGACCCAGCGGCTTTGCCTTGGCAGGTCGCTGATTCATGACCCACAGGTCCTGATCATGGATGAACCTGCCG
>JARFPV010000467.1 GCA_029288115.1 Akkermansiaceae bacterium
GTTGAACTCCAGGGCTTCGTCAACTACGGGTCCCCGATCCAAAGCCCACTCACTGATGCTAACGGCAACCTGATCAGACGCAACCTCACAGAGAACCGTATCGTCATGCCCGTCTTCAAAGTGCTACGACTGCAAAATAGCTCGCTGACCATCCAGGATGGCGCAACTGTCGTGCTTGGCGGCCTGATAAAAAGCAATAAGTCAAAAGTGGAAGACAAGGTGCCTATACTGGGTGATATCCCCCTCGCCGGAAGGTTATTCCGCTCAGAAGCCGAACGCGATTTTCGCGAAGCAGTCATCTTCATGGTCAATGCCGAACTTGTTGATCCGACTGGTCAGCCCTGGAGAAACCGTTAGATCGATACCACTTCTCGATTAACCCACTTTCCTGCTATCCTTCACCATCGTATAAAAACGTACTACGATGCTTATAGCTATTAAGAGACATGGAACATGAGCGCAATCAATCTTCCGGGGAAAGGCAGCATTATTCCCCCGAGGAAATGATGGCCCGGCTGAAAAAAAACGAACGTCACAAACATCGCTCGGATTCCAGCCAGGAACATCAGCTCATCACCCGTGAAGACGGCACCCAGGTTGTCAAAGTTCGCCGGCGGAAACGCCGCACCCACCAACCACATAAACAAAAGAAAAAAATACACGCCGGTATCAGGTGGGCTATCCTTGGCTCAGTGACAGGTATTACCGTGCTGCTCATAGCGGGATCATTCTACATCATCGCCAAGTACAATGGCGCCGCCTTCAAAAAAGAAACCGAATCAAAAATTGCTGCACTTACCGGGGCCAAGGATGTGGGCATCACCCAATTGCGAGTCACCCCAGCGTCAATCAAAGCCCAAAAAATAGAATTTCTCTGGGACCAATACTCCCATTTATCATCTGCCGCTTTCAATGAAATCGAGGGCGATATCCATGTAACCAGTTTCATGAGCAGTAAATGGAATGGTGATGAAATCGTGTCAGGAAATGCCGATGTCTTCCTCAAATTGCCTCCTCCTTCCACAGAAACTAGCCAAGACTCGCCTATCTCACCCTACAAGTTCGAAACCTACCGCTGCAATCAGCTCAATCTCTACTTTGGCAGATTTAAAAATTCACCCCATATCTCTGAAATGGGTGCCACATTCAAAATGCTGCCCGATGGAAGCGCAAAGTTTGCATGCTCCGAGGGCAAAATAATTATCCAAGGATGGCCTGAGCTCTCCCTCTCCTCCAGCGTGGCCATCATAGGCTCAACAGACATCGAACTCAACGCCCTGCTCTCTTCCGGCACTATCAGCGGAGGCCAAATCCAGGTAAAAGGCCAGATCCAGAAAGACAGCACCAAATCTGTCCACCTTGAAGTCCAAGCGACAAACTTCCCCATCGAAAAACTCCTCGGCAATCGCCTGGGAATGATCTTCCAGGGACCGATTTCCTGCGATGGCGGTTCACTGCAATACCATGCCAATAAACCTCCAGAGCAAACACTCAGCCTCGTAATGCCTTTCCATTCAAGCAGCATCCTGATGGCCGAACTGCCAATGTTCGATGACCTCAGAAAACTTACGGACAATATCGATTTCTCACGCCCTGACTTCAAAACCTGCAAGGCAGTCTTGAAACGCACTAACGATAAAGTAATCATCGAACAAATTGACTTCCACAGCCCTAATCTCATCTCCCTGAAAGGGCAAATCGAGGTCCATCTCCGAACAGACCGACACGTGCAGTGCTCCATAGAGATTGGGCCACGAGTTGGTGACCAACAAGATTACACGCTTGGTTACGATGACCGGTTCGACGGCGACCGGCCAGGAGATCTTTCGGCAGGCGGCCGACCACCTGGCTGCCATTCGCCTCGAACTCGGAGGCAAGGCACCGTTCATCCTGCTAGCAGACGGGGATGTCGATAAGGCCGTCGAGGCAGCC
>JARFPV010000473.1 GCA_029288115.1 Akkermansiaceae bacterium
CCCCCCCCCCCCCCCCCCCCCCCCCCACTAGACAATCTTCGTCGGCAGCGTCAGATGTGTATAAGAGACAGGCCCAGAATGTAGCCACCAATGGAACACGACAGAAGAATCACGCCCTCTTTGGTATAACCTAAAACAAACTTATGCACGCCGAGCCATCCGAAGACGATGCCCATGATGCCGGCTAGAATTTTCTTTTCAGCTCCAGGAATCTGCCCGCCTGCGGCTTGCGGTGCGGCAGCTGGTGCCTCTGGGGATGCTTCCGGTGCATCGGCTGGTGCGGCATCTGGTGCGGGAGTCTCTGGAGCAGCAGGCTGCTCGCTGTTTTCTTCAGGTGGTTGTTGTTGATCGTCAGACATAACTACTTTATAGCATCGTCACCACGGGCACCGCAAGCAACAATCCCGCAATCGACCTATTTTCTGATTATCTTCCCCCATGAAACCTTACGTCAAAATAGCTGAGGCAACCACACCCGAGGGCGAACCGCTTGAGCTGATTGAGCACGACGGCACATTCATGATTTGCTCACGTGGCGAACAGCTGATGACCTCGTTTTCGCATGGATCTGAGGAAACCCTCGCTGAACTCGCCTGCGCCCCGTTCAAACCCGTGAACCAACCAAGGTTTCTCATCGGTGGCCTTGGTATGGGTTACACACTCGCCGCCGCAACCCGATGCGTTGTCAAAAACCGCGCCCACTTCACCGTCGCAGAGCTGACTCCGGCGATTGTCGATTGGAACCGCACCCATATGGCGCATCTCAATCCCGGACTACTGGATGACGAACGGATTACAATCAAGATTCAACCGGTGCAGAAGCTTATTCGGCAAGCGAATGGTGACTACCACGCCATCCTGCTCGACGTGGATAACGGCCCATCCGCCTTCCACGGCAAGAACAACGACTCGCTCTACACACTCAAGGGGCTGCGGGAAATCCAGCACGCCCTGAAAGGCGGCGGCATCCTCGCAGTGTGGTCAGCACGCCGTGACCAGGCATTTACCAAGCTACTGCGCAAGGCGGGTTTCGATGTCAGCGAAAATGCCGTCGCCGCCGCCCACAAAGGAACCAAGCGCCGCACCCACACGATCTGGTTAGCTCGGAAGAAAAATTTCTAAATAACCAGCTCCTCAGAGTCGCTCTATCTTTACCTACTTCCAAATCCCAGTTTCCAATTATACCATAACTGCCATGCAACGCATTCTATCACTCGCTCTCGTCAGCAGTCTCATCTCGGCCGCCCAAGCTGAGGAACACACCGTCGCTGAAAAACCATTCCATACGGAAACCACCCTTAAAGCCGTATTCCTTCCTACAAAGTCCACCGCATTCAGCCTCAAACCCGAGGTATGGACCGACTTCACTGTCACCTCCATCGTCCCCCAAGGGTCTCAGGTCAAAAAAGGCAACACACTCATCGGTATTGAGACCAAGCACATCGATAAGCACATCGCCGAGGCGGAAAAAGCGCGGGCAGCGGCAGCACTCTCCCTGGCACAGGCCAAACACGAACTCGCTCAGCTGAAGATCACCACCCCACGAAGCCTGGAAGCCTCCGCACGCAACGAGAAGCAGGCCGCCGATGACCTCAAGTGGTACACAGAGATCGGTCACCCTCAGGAAATTGAGGAAACCAAACGCAGCGTCAAATCCGCCGAGATGAGCCTAGCTTATCAAAAAGAAGAGCTCAAACAGTTGCTCAAAATGTACGGCGAGGACGACAAAACCGAGGAAACCGAGGAGATCATCCTCAAGCGCACTCGCAATTATGTGGATGCGGCGGAATTCAGACTCAAGACCGTTAAGCTCGAAGCCGCCAGATCACTCGAAACATCCATCCCCCGCAAACTCAAAGCCATGCAACGCGCAAGCGAAGACGCCCGCATCGCTAACGCATCCAATCAGGAAAAACTCCCACGCGACCTAAAGCTCAAGCAACTCGAAGTCGCCAAGGCAGAGCGTGACGATAAAATAAGCATCGAGAATCTCGCCAAACTAAAAGCCGACCGCGCAATGATGAACATCACTGCCCCTGCCGACGGCGTGGTTTACTACGGCAGCATGGACAACGGTAGCTGGAACCCCGCCAGTGCCATTAAGGTGCTCAAGATCGGTGGCAAGCTGCCAGGAAACACCACACTGGTGACATTCATCCCTGCAGGCTCCCCGTTAGAGCTCTCCGCATTCGCTGCAGAAACAAGCCTTCCTCACCTCGCCACCGGTGCCAAGGGATACGGTATTTCCAACTTGAACCGCTACCGGAGCATCCCAGTCAGCATTTCCACTCTCGCCACCTACCCCAAGACCGATGGCACCTACCACGTTACTCTCAAACCGACCCTCGGCAAAGGTGACAACATCGTACCCGGCATGAAGGCGACCGTTCAAATCCAAGGCCAAAAATTCGACAAAGCGCTCGTTGTCCCCGCCAATTACCTCACCCGTCAGCCTGACGGTTCCTACACCGCCAAACTCAAGCTCGCCAATGGGAAAACCGAGAACCGTGCGGTGACAATCGGCGCGTCTAACAAAGACACCGTCGTCATCACCAAGGGCATCGAAAAAGGCCAGGTGATCGTTAAGTAAACTTCAAGTTTTAAACTCCAAATACCAAATTGTTGCTCCGAGCTCTCATCATCACCGGCCTTCTAACCATCCCTGTATTTTCACAGAATGCAGTGGCAAATGGCAAGCCGGACATCAATGCCGCTATCACCCGCGGTGTTGATTTTCTGGTGAAGCATCAGAACAAGGACGGCTCATTTGGCACCGCGCAGCGTACCAAGGGACTCAATATTTATGCCCCCCTGCCCGATGCCCATCAGGCGTTTCACATGGGTAGCTGCGCACTTGCCATGCACGGGTTGATTGAGAGCGGCGACCGCCGCCCAGCCACGCTGAAAGCCATCGAGAAAGGTGAAAAATGGCTGTTGGAGAACCTGCCAAAAACGAGAAACTTCAACCGAGGCGCAACCTACAACGTCTGGGCGCACGCATACGGACTCCGTGCCCTCGCATCACTCTATCGTCATCACAAAGATCCTGCTAAACGGTCCGAATACCAACGCCAGGCAGAACTCCAGATCGCCAAACTCGTTAGCCAGGAAGACATTAGCCGCGGCTGGGGATACTACGACTTCGATGACCTCAAGACCGCCAAACCCTCAGGCCTCATCACCAGTTTCACCACCGCCACCTGCATGCTCGCCATGCATGACGTCTCGGAAACTATGGGAATCAAACTTCCCAATAAAATTATGCAAAGAGGCGTCAAGGCCCTCCAGGCCATGCGCAATCCGGACTTCACCTACGCCTACTCCTACGGCCACCGCTGGCACCCCCGAAACCTCATCAACCGACCCGCCGGATCACTCGGCCGATCCCAAACCTGCAACGCCGCACTGAGAAAATTCGGCGACAAAGCAGTCACCGACGAAGTGATCCGCACCTGGCTCCAGAAACTCTTCGATCGGCAAGGCTGGCTCGACCACGGACGCAAACGCCCCATCCCCCATGAGGCGCCCGCCGCCGTCGCCGGAGACTTCTACTACTACGGCCACTACTATGCCTCCGAATGCATCCACCTCCTGCCGGAAAAAGAACGCGGCCCGTGGAAACAAAAACTCGCCGCCCTGATGATCGAACGGCAGGAAAAGAACGGCTCATGGTGGGACTTCCCCCTGTATAATTACCACTACGCCTACGGCACCGGCTACACGCTGACAATTCTTTCGCGGTGTAAGTAGAGAAAAGTAGGGCAGAATATGCAGAGCGAATTCAATTGACATCATCCTGTGGGGTAATTGACAATGCTACGCTATGAAAATACTTACACCTCTGTCGCTTTTGATGTTTTTCTCTGCCGCCAGCAGTTCCCATTCAGCCATGCAGGTGCTTAATTCCGTTGCAGAGACAACGCTCAACGAATCTTCTGTTAACAACAACATGGGTGGCCACGCAACCATGCATGCGGGATTTACCAACGGGGGTACAGAACGCCGTGGCTTAATCCAGTTCGATGTCAGCGGCATCCCGTCTGGCTCCACGATTACTTCCGTGACGCTTCAGCTCACTGTTCCAAGTGGCAATACCGCCAATTCACCCAACTTTGCCCTGCACAGGATGAACACAGTATGGGGTGAAGGAAACAAATCAGGCAATAATGGTGCAGCCGCAGGAGCAGGCGAGGCAACCTGGAATGATTCCGGATTCGGTGCATGGGCTACGCCAGGTGCGGGCAGCGGCACTGATTATGTCGCAGCAGCATCTGCCAATACCAACGTTCTTGGCCTTGGTAGTTATAACTGGTCGTCCTCGGGTCTCTCGGCAGATGTTCAGGCGTGGGTTGACGGCACCGCCAACAACGGCTGGATCCTCATTGAAACAACCAGCGTCTCAGGAACGGCTCGCCGTTTCAGCTCCAACGGTGCACCCACTCTCACAGTGGTTTACACTCCGGTTCCCGAGCCCTCGTCAGTCGCACTGCTCGGGCTAGGTGGCATCGCACTCATACTCAGACGACGTAAAGCTTAACACATCACCCCAAAAACGATCTCTTCCCGTGATAAGTAAACTCCGGGTCGTAGAGCATGTATTCGATGTGTGCTTTGGTCAGCTCACCCATCGTTTCGCAGTTGTTGAAACGATCGGTCTCGTGGATTCTCCGGAGCTCGTCTCGTAGTGTTAGAACGTGCTCTTTCGGTGATAACTCCTCCCTCGCCATTGAAGCGAGTAACGCTTGAAGTCGGCGTTTTTCCGCACGGGCACGACGCGCCATCTGGGTGCGCTCCTCCTCCGCATACTGCGCAATGGTGGTGCGGTTCATTTCACGGAAGCTGAGTCGGGTCACATCACGGTTGGATGAAAAACGATATGCCATGTAGATTTTTGCCCCACCTTGATAGGATTGCTGGTCAAAATCGATCGGCCTCACGCGATACTGCACCTCCTCGAAGTCGGGCGTAACATCCACCACGTAGTTGACCGACCGCATATCGCCTAACAATCGGATAAAACAACGCTCGTTGAATTTCACAAACTCCTTGGCAATACGGATCCGGTTGATATCCGGCATCGATAAATAGTCACGGCTAAACACATCTCCCGGCAGACCTGCGATGTGCTCTTCAATCAGCGTATTACCACGGATCATGTAGTTAATCCTGTTTGGCGACAGGATGTGCTCTAACTCCAACCCGTAAATCCGTGACGCATCAGCATGTTTCACGTAATAGTAGTCCGAGTTATCATTGTATTTGTTGGTAATTCGAATGCGGAACGGGCGGGAATTACCAAACTCGCCAAAATCGATGCGATCCACCATGAGATGCTCATGATGCGCAGAGTCTCCACCTACTTTGAGCTCGGAATAAATCTGGGTGAGCTGCGGGCGTAATTCCATCATCACTTCATGTGGATACATCACCGTAAGCCACAGGGTCTCCTTGCCGCTGGGATCCTCGTAGGGCATGGATCCGGTAAATCTCAGCAACTCATCGTAGACCAGGGGGATATCCGTATATCGCCCGAAATGATAGAGATACTGCCCCAGCCACTGGCTGACGTCGTAGTGCTGCTTGCGTCGGGAAATGATCGGCATCTTCGCGATGCATCGTGACAGAGCCCGGGGCAAACATCAAACTCGGAATCTGGCGTGATTCGATGTCACGCATTCTCTTGACGCACCCCCCGCACGGCACCTATTCTTTGCACGTCACTGGCTGGCATGACCCGCCGTGGCGTCAAATTCAATATCAACCCAATACCACTGTGGACCTAAAGGAAATTCGCAAAATCGTCGAGCTGATGAACGAACATGAGCTGAGCTACTTCCACCTCGAAGAAGAAGGTGTCAACCTCAAGCTCAAGAAGGGCACAGACATCGTGCAAGTTGCCCAAGCTGCTATGCCCGCAGCTGCACCGGCACCGGCCGCCCCAGCCGCCCCAGCACCTGCAGGTGGTGAGGCACCAGCTGCTGCCGAACCGGCTGGCAACGAAATCCCCGCACCAATGGTAGGCACATTCTACGCGTCACCATCCCCGGACTCACCACCATTTGTCAGTGTTGGCGACACCATCAGCGAAGGCCAGACAATCTGCATCATCGAAGCAATGAAAGTGATGAACGAAATCAAGGCAGAGACCTCTGGCACCGTTTCCGCCATTGTTGCCAAAGACGGCGAGCCCGTTCAGTTCGGTGA
>JARFPV010000393.1 GCA_029288115.1 Akkermansiaceae bacterium
TCCGTCGATAACGCAGCACGCGAACTCGCATGCCTCGTCCTCCAAATCGGATTCCGCGAAGCCACCGAGGTCATGGCCCGCGAACTCCACGCCATCGCCGAAAACCAGGCACCGATGCGATTACAGACAATATTGTTAGAAAAGTCGTCCAACGCCGGAACCCTGGCCAAATCACAAGAACAACTCAGCCACTGGCTTACCCGTCTCTTCGCAGCCCTTCCTCAGGATAAAGAAACCACCATCGAAGACGCCCTCGTAGCCTTCAACCTCTCCCGACTCACCAAGGAACTCCGCAAGGCAGGCACCGAAACCAAAATGCTTGAAGCCGCCACCACAATTCGCAAGGGAGCAGATAGCAACAAAGCCGCAGCACTCCAGGCCGAAGTCATCGAAGCCCTGCTCTACGCCGAATTCAGACTCCGGATCGGCTCCGAACACGAAGCACTCGACATCGCCAGCGAGCTATTCATCACCCAGGCAGCCAAACAGAAAAAACTCCGCGAAACCATCAGCTCACTCACAGCCGAGCAGTTCAAACAACGCAGCAAAGAATTCTCCGACGCTCAGGCAAAGCTCCAGAAGCAGCTCCACCTGCTTCTCATGCCAGACATCCCGGCACCACGACCCCAACTCTTCGATACCAAACTGCCACCTAAACCATCGGTCACCAATCTCCTCGCAAGCGCAGAAGCTGCGATGAAACAAGCGGCTGCCCACAACACTTCAGGCGACCAACAACAAACCGCCGCCGAACAACAAAAAGCCGAAGCCTCATTCAATGCCCTGGCAGAAATTATCCGCCAGAGGATCAGCCGACTGACCGAACGCGCCCAAATCTCCGGACTCAACATGAGCATCGGTAAACATAGCTCAGAAATCGCCGAACTTGAAGAACGCCAACTCAACCTGCTCGAAAAAACAGAAGACGCCGAGGACGATAAGGAAGCCCTCCACCTCGCACGCCTGCAAGAAAAACTCGCCCAGGACATCGCCAAGTTCCACCACAAAGTCGACACCTGGAATAAAGAACAAATCAACCCCAGTGATGACATCCCACCACTCCTCAACAACCTCACCCAGCTCGAGGCATGGATGACCAAATCCACCACCGCACTGAAGGCAAAAAATATCGACGACTCGATCGAGCACCAGGAAGGTGTGCTCGAGGTGATCGAACAAATCACCAAGCTGCTCGCCGACCAGTCACTGCAAAACGCATCGTTCGCCATCGCCCTGACCGACACCTGGACCGCCAAGCGCCCAGCTCCCTACATCATTGATATCCAACAGGAACAAGTCGACCTCGTCAAAGCCACCGCCAAGGCCCAAGAAGACGAACTCCCGCAGCTCGCCATCGTACAGAAAAACCTGATCCACGCCGTCAATGCCGTGCTCGAAGCACTCGACCCACTCTCCCACCAAGTTGAATCCGGCACCGTCTTCCTCTTCGCCAAAGATGACATGGACGCCGCCGCCACCGCCATCGAAGACAACGACATGGAGGAAGCCGCCGACGCCGGATCCTTCGTTGCCGAATCACTGGAAAAACTCTCCAAAGAACTTGCCACCGTCACCCCGCGCTACACCTACATGCTCGAAATCACCGAGTTCTATCACCAGATCGTCAAGCAGAACGGACTGCTCCGCATGCAGCAAAACAAACTCATCGTCCAACTCATCACAGCCAAGGATGAGGCCGCAGTAAAAGCACTCGCCGATCAGCAAAACGCACTGGAGTCCCAAGCAGCATCCTACGCCCAGAAACTTCTCCAAGCGACCGGAAAAGCCAACTACAGCACCAGCGCCAAACACATGGCCGCCCTGGTGGAACAACTCAAATCCGGCGACAAAGAAGCGGCCTCTGAAACCATGCAGTTGGTCGACTCCACCCTCGCCAAGGAAAGCACTCAAATGAGCCTGCTCATGGAAATCCTCGTCAATGTGCTCAAACCACCACCTGGACCCGAAGTCACTCCAGAGTCAGCCCTCGTGCTCGACCTGCTCTCACTGGCAAGCGACCAAAAAGTCCTCTTCTGGAAAACCCAAGGCAAACCAGACAAGGAACTCCACGCACAACAACTCAAACTCGCCGAGCGCTGCGAGGCATTAATCAAACGCACCGAAGCATTCGGCCCGGCACGCATCCAAGCCGAGGCCTCCAAACTCCAGTCAGACTTCCAGCGCCGCAGAAATGCCGACCCGGCAGAGCTCCAGCAACAACTCGCCACCAAGGAGAAAAACCTCAAAGAGTTCTTCGCCAACCACCAAACACATATGGTGCTGGCCAGCAAACTCATCACCAATGCCGCCAACCAACTCAAGTCAGGAAATACCGAGGAGGCAAACAAGCAACAACACCAGGCCGGCGAACAACTGCGCTACGTCATCATCGGCTACATCAACGCATTCCTCAGCCCGCCCGGACCACCACCACCATCCGATCCCGTCCCCCAAGACCCCACCGACCCACCACTCGAAGACACCATGATCATGTACATGCCCGGTGCCGTCAGTGGTAAAAAACCCAAAGGTGGACGCCAGGAATGGGAAGTGCTCGGCAAACGTGACCGCGCCGCCTTGAACGAAAACTTCGCCCGCGAGCTACCACTCGAATACCGCGCCGTGCTCAAAGATTACTACGAAAAACTAGCAGAATGATGACTTACAAAAACACCCAACCACATCGCAGTTTTTGTCGTGCAGGAATCGCATTCCTCACCGCCACCTGCCTGCTCACTTCCCCAGTCCTCGCACAGGACGCCGCCAACAAATCAGGTGAAGATGCACCCGAACTCACCGCCAAAGCATCCCTAGCGATCGATAAAGGCCTGAAATTCCTGCTCTCCACCCAGAACAAAGACGGCTCGTGGGACACCGACGGCGAAGGCGGACGCGTCATCGGCATCACCTCCCTCGCCATGATGGCATTCATGGCCAAAGCACAGTTCCCCGGCTCCGGTCCCCACGGCGATGAACTCAACCGCGCCAAAGATTTCCTCCTCAATTACGCCAAATCACGACCCGACGGCTACCTCGGCACTAGCATGTACGAACACGGACTCGCCACCCTGGCCCTCTCCGAGATCTGGGGCATGACCCCTAACAAGGAAGAAGACGACGACGTTCAGAAAGCACTCGAAAAAGCCGTCGATGTCATCATCCGCTCACAAAACCCAGGCGGCGGCTGGCGCTATCAACCTCAAGCCGACGGCGGCGAAGACACTTCCTGCACCATGACCGTCTTCCACTGCCTCGCCTCCGCCCGCCAAGCCGGCGTCTACGTTCCCCAGGAAACCATCACCCGCGTCGGCAAGTATCTGAAAGGCGCCCAAAATGCCGAAAGCGGCGGCCTCACCTACGCCCCAAGCGGTAGAGCCAAGGTCTCCTACGCCTGCACCGCAGGTGGTGTCTACTGCGCCCAACTCGCCGGCCTGCGCGACTCCGAAATGGTCGCCGCCGGACTCCGCTACATGAAAAAACAATTCCCCGGCGTCGTCACCAAAGGCTCCGGCCACTACTACTACGCCCACTACTACGCCATCCAAGCCATGGTCCAGGCAGGCGACGACTATTACGCCGAATACTACCCCCCACTCCGCGACGCCCTCATCGGCCGCCAAAAAGACGACGGATCATGGCACGGCAAAAAAGGAAAAACCTCCCACGAAACCCCCATGGCCATCATCATCCTCGCCACCCCCCACCGCTACATTCCCATCTACCAGAGGTAGATGAGCGTGAGCGTCTAGCCCACGCCTAGGGAGGAGGGACACTCCTGTCCCTCGGCAACCCAAGTCCTCCTTTCGCGTAATGAGCGTATTTCGCGGTTTATTAGATTTCAACCATACGTCCTATGAAAAACTGCACCATACGGATCACTCTTCTAGCTCTGCTGTCCATCTGCCTACCCATCACCCACCTTCAGGCAGCCTTTATTCCCGACGCCGAAATCACCAGCCTCCAAAAGGAATCCGCCGCCGAAC
>JARFPV010000504.1 GCA_029288115.1 Akkermansiaceae bacterium
AGCGTCAGATGTGTATAAGAGACAGCACCCCACCGGAGAAGCCCGACCCTCCCAAACCACCCGAGTTTGATCGAGAAGCATGGCTCGCCAAGGCCCGCGCTTTCATGCAGAACAAAGCTCGGAGCAAGCTGGCCGATTACGATAAGGAGATACTCAAAAATATCGATAAATTCGAGCGTGGCGTGGACCGCTTGATCCGAAAAATGGATCGCAACATACGCAAGCCTGCGGAGCGTGAAGCAGAAGAAGCGTTCACCAAGCTACGGAATCTCGGACGTTTACCGGAGGATGTACCCGATGACATGCCCAACGTCGTCAAGAAACTCTACGCGGAAGCAATCGACGACCAACAAGAAATCGATGTTGAATTCCTCGACGACTTCACCCGCCTCAGAATCACCTATATTCAAGGACTTGATAAACAGACCTCCATTCTCAGGAAGGAAGGCAATGATGAGCACGCCGATGCCATCGACGAGGAAATCGAAGCCACTCAAAACGATATGGAGCGCTTCATCAGAATATTGCGGGGTTTTGAGGCCGACCCTGAGCCTGAAGAAGATGCAATAGACTGAGATTAGGGATAAAAAAATCCCCTCCGCACCAGCAATCACAGGTTTCCCATACCTATATTGAAATATATTTTAAAATTATTAACTATTTTACTTGATTAATATTAAAATTTTGATAATTGTTGCTCTGAACCCTTACAAAGAGCATGAACAGCGCACCTGTATCACCCACCTGCCTCGCGGCAGAAGACCTCCAGCACCACTTTACCTCCTACGATAGCATCGAGCTCATCGCGATGGGGGGAATGGGTGCCGTTTACAAGGCCAGGCAGATCTCTCTAGACCGCACGGTAGCCATCAAAGTACTCACCCATGAGTGCTCGTCTTCGATGAAGTTTCGCGAAATCTTCAATTGTGAGGCAAAGGTCATGGCCAAGCTGAATCACCCGAATCTGGCGTCAATTTACGACTACGGCGAGGTCAACGGCATGCTTTACATCGTGATGCAGCACATCGAGGGACGCTCCCTACACGATGCCGCTCATGGACGTGCGGTCGCTCAGAACGAAGCCGCTTCGCTGATCGCTAAGATCAGCCACGCACTGCACCATGCCCACAAGGCAGGTATTCTTCATCGCGATATCAAACCAGCGAATGTGCTGATTGATTCCAAGATCAACCCCGTGGTAGTGGATTTCGGTCTCGCACATCACGCAGATGAGTCCACGGTGAAAGGCGACACCGTCTACGGCACACCTGGATACACAGCACCCGAGGTGCTTGCACCTCCATACAAGGCAGATCAAAGGGCCGATGTTTATTCGCTGGGTGTTTTGTTACACGAACTCCTCACAGGAGCACTACCTCAGACACCCTATCAACCACCTTCCCGCTATGGAAAAGTCGATCCCCGGTACGATGCTGTCTGCATGAAAGCTCTGCATCCTTGTGCAGCCATGAGATATGCTGATGCAGAGCTGCTCGCATCCGATCTGGAGAAAATCCTCGCAGGCAAGGAACTTAGCACATCGTCCCTGATGGTCGTGCCTGCACCACACCCAGCAGCACCCTCTGCGCAGGAGCTACAGATTGCGCCAAGACCCACTAGCTTTAAAACTCTGCCAGCGGTCAAGTCCACCCCACTTCCCTCATTGAACCAGCTTTCCAAGAACCCGGGTCAGGGTAAGGCTGCCATGATGGCACTCGCCGCTTGCATCACCTTCGCCATCGCGGTCATCACACTGATCTACAGTTCTCTGGATTCCAAGAGCCAAGCACCTGTCGCCAGCGGAGGCTCCCTCATCGAATCCACCTCCGCAGGACGCTAGGGAATTTCGACAACAAAAAGTGGCGTTCTCACCGTGCCGCTGCATAGTGCCTGCGTGCCTGCAAAAAAGAGAACTTCTCCATCGGAAAAAAAGGGAAAAACCGCCAAGTCACCGGCCGTGATCCGAGTGCGAGGTGCCCGCCAGCACAACCTGCGTGATCTCAATCTGGACATTCCTCTGAACCAAATGACCGTCATCACCGGTCCCTCGGGTTCCGGAAAGTCGTCGCTCGCCTTTCACACACTTTATGCCGAGGGACAACGCCGATACGTTGAAACGTTTTCTCCATACATCCGCCAATTTCTCGACCGTATGGACAAACCCGCGGTGGATCGCATCGATGGAATACCGCCCGCTATCGCGATCGAGCAGAAAAACACCATTCGCACTACACGATCGACCGTTGGCACGCTCACCGAGCTAAACGACTACCTGAAGATCCTTTTCCCTCATCTCGCCAAAGGATACGACCCCCGCACCGGTGAGGAAATATCCCCCGACACGCCTGAGAGTATCACGAAGTGGTGCCAGCAGAACCTAACAGGAGAAACCACAATCATACTTTTCCCCGCCTACTTGTCTGCAGACACCCCCTCATCCGATGTGCTTCCTTTATTAAATCAGCAGGGATACGTTCGTGTCTGGCAGGATGGCAAAATCATCCGCACCGATGATGAAACAGCATCCATCAGTGGAAAAAAAGACCTCTACGTGGTTCAGGATCGCGTCAAGGTCGGGAATCGCAATCAATCCCGACTCACAGAAGCTGTGGAAAAGTCACTGGAGCTTGGGCGCGGCCACTGCATACTGTTAGATACATCCAATAAACCCGTGCGGTTTTCCACTCACTGGATCAACCCTAAAACAGGCTTCACCTTACGACCGCCGACTGCATCACTCTTCTCATTCAATTCCCCACTCGGCGCCTGCAGCAACTGCCGTGGATTTGGCAAAACCATCGGCACCGATCTCACCAAGGCAATCCCAGACCCCTCACTCACTATCAAGCAGGGATGTGTGCAACCCTTCACCACAGCACGAGGCGCTGAGTGCCAGCGCGACCTGTTACGTGCCGCCCGCCATTCCGGTATCGATATCAACACTCCCTACCACGAGCTTGAAGCACACGAGCGCCGATGGCTGCTGCATGGCGAGCGCGACGACTCACAGGATGCCTGGGAAAATAACGAATGGTATGGCGTACGAGGATTTTTTGACTGGCTGGAAACCAAGTCCTACAAAATGCACGTTCGCGTCTTTCTATCACGCTACCGCGCCTACACGGACTGCCCCGAATGCCAAGGCACCCGACTTCAACCCCACGCGTTGTGTTTTAAAATCGACGGTAAAACCTTACCCGACCTATGGCACATGCCGATCAATGAGCTACGCGACTGGTTTTCTTCAAACTCCATACCAAAGACTTCGAACACCAGCCTTTCCCACGCGCTTACAGAAATCACATCACGGTTACACTATCTCTGTGAAGTCGGACTAACTTATCTCACGCTGGATCGTCCCGCGAACACACTCTCAGGCGGAGAAATCGAGCGTGTAAACCTCACAACTTGCCTAGGCGCAGCCCTCACCAACACCTTGTTTGTGTTAGATGAACCCACAGTCGGACTACACCAGCGAGACATCGCACAGCTTATCCGAGTGATGCAGGACCTGCGCGATAAAGGAAATACCGTAGTGGTCGTTGAGCACGAGGAATCCGTGATGCGTGCGACTGATCACCTCATCGATCTCGGCCCCGCCGCGGGCGAACACGGCGGAACAATTGTTGCGGAGACATCCGGAATCCAAGCCCAGCAAAAAACAATCACCCGAAAATTCCCTGATTCCAAAACACTCCCATTCCTCTCAGGAAAAACTCGTATTGAAGCTCCCACTACACGCAGAAAATCCAATCGACACCTCACGATCAATGGCGCCACACGACACAACATCAGCAATGTCGATCTCGCTCTACCACTCGGCATTTTCACTTGTCTAACAGGCGTCTCAGGCTCAGGCAAATCAACCCTTGCTCACGATATCCTCTACCTGAACCTTGCCAAGCAGCTCGGCCTGACAGCCACCGATGAAGCTGCACCCATCAAGTCGATCAAGGGTTCGGAACATCTCAGTGGGGTGGATCTCATCGACCAGTCGCCGCTTACGCGCACTCCCCGCTCCACACCAGCTGTGCATTCCGGAGCATTCGAAGCGATCCGGCAACTTTTTACCAACACTCCCGATGCCATTGCGAACAACCTTACACCGGGGTATTTTTCCTTCAACTCCGGCACGGGTCGCTGCCAACGTTGCCTTGGTA
>JARFPV010000660.1 GCA_029288115.1 Akkermansiaceae bacterium
TCCATGCACTGCTAATGACCGGCACTGAGGCTCTGAGCACCGACGAAGTGATGCAGAATCTCGGAATTAGCCGTGGTAATGCCCACACCAATCTCAAGGAACTGGTTAGTTGGGGGTTGGTGCGAATCATCGTCAGGAAAGGGGAACGTAAGGAATTTTTCGAAGCCGAGAAGGATGTGTGGAAAATCTTCACCATCATTCTGCGCGAGCGCCAACGCCGGGAGATTGACCCCGCGCTGGATCTGCTCCGTGACTGCCATCGCGACACCGAGGGAATCAAAGGTGCCGAAGCTGAGGCATTCCGAAACCAGATTAAGGAACTCGAGCAGTTCGTGAGCTTCGCCCGCAATGTAGGAGGCAAGGTCGGTAAACTCTCCTACGGCCCAGCGATGAAGCTGGCAGCTAAACTCCTCAGCTAATGGCAAACCAACTCAACGAACAATTTGCACGACTCAAACTTTCACTAATTCCTGAAAATACAATCTTAACCTGAAAAACAAAAACCATGAACATCCCAAACAACATCCAACATATCGAAGTCTACTATGATGGTCGCTGCGGCATGTGCTGCACGTTCCATGAGTGGGTCAACAAGCAACCGCGTGCATTGACTGTGCGTTTTGTGCCTTATCAGTCTCCTCTTGCTGAGGAGTGGTTTCCGGGAGTGAACGCCTTGGAGCCGGAACGCGAGATGATTGTGCGCACCGATACCGGGGAGCTCTATCGAGCTGCCGAAGGCTGGGTGCTCTGTCTGTTGAGCTGTGCCAACTATCAGAGGATGGCACGAAGGCTCGCCAGTCCGATATTGCTGCCATTCGCAGAAAAGGCCTGCCACGCGCTAGCCGCCCGGAGGCATAAGCTATCAAAGATATTCTTTCGTCAAAAAGACCGGGAGGTTGCTGAAACCTTGCACCGGATGCCGGGGCAGGAGTGCGACGAAAACTGTCACGTCGCCGGACATGGAAATGTTCCGGACGGCCTCATCTAACTACTCTCTACTAACTACCAACTACTAAAACAATGAACCACACAGTTATTACCTACGTCGGCTATCTAGTTATAGCTATTCCGCTCACCATCTGGGTTGCCAAAACCCTGCACAAAAACGGTCGGATATTCCTCGTCAAAAGCATGGATGGTGATGAACCCCTGGCTGACAGCATCAATCACCTGTTAGTTGTCGGGTTCTACCTCGTGAACCTCGGTTTTGTATCGCTCTATTTGAAACTCGATCGTGAGGTTCGCGAAATTACGGGTGTGTTTGAATCACTCAGTGCCAAGCTGGGTGTCGTCATGCTCATTCTCGGAGGGATGCACTTCTTCAATATCTGGCTATTCAACAAAATCGGTAAACGGAAAGAAGTCGTCAGGCCTCCTGAACCACCTGCTTATGCTGGCTGGGGAAAGCCCCAACCTCCGGCAGACCAGAGCTACCAAAAAGAGCTCTAACGAAATACCTTAACCAGGACAAGCGATGAGCACTGCGCATAGTAGGACACGTTTGCAACGTGTCGGCAACCAGAGTTTTAAACAAGCCTGCCGACAGCTTGAAAAGCTGTCCTACTGTGCCTGACCACTGAATCCTATGGAAAAAGAACTACTCAACACCGCAGTTATTCTAGCAGGGGTGGGGCAACTCATTCTGGTGGCTGCCAGCGCTGTGATACCCAGGTGTCTCGATTGGAAAGGGCCGTTGTCGGATCTGCCCAAACTCATGCGCCAGCTGTTTTGGACCTATGCCGGATATATCCTAGCTATGCATTTTTTCTTTGGGTTGGTGTCAACGTTTGGCAGTCAGCTCCTGCTCGACGGCACGCCGCAGGCTGCCTTGCTATGCGGAATGATGATGACCTGGTGGGGTGTTAGGATTGCGCTGCAGTTCTTTTGTTTCGACCGCACAGGTATTCCCCGGACGCGTTTTAACACACTTGCGGAAGTGATGTTGGTTGCCCTTTTTCTGTATCTCACACTTACCTACGGAGCAGCACTCTATTTCAATGTGGGGTGAGTTTGTAACTTGCCGACAACCCAAGGAACCCAGAAATCATATAAGATAAATTCACCAAGCTTGCCGACAGCTTGCAAAGCTGTCCTACCATCATGATTCTCTACTTTTACAGCATCCTATTGGCAGTCGCATTTCTGGCGCTCAGCGGCCTGGTGCGTAATCGTTGGGTGCTCTGGATCGGTTTGATGGTGATGATAGCTGGTGTGCACTTTATTCATCTCAGCGACCCGCCATTTTTGCGTATGGTGATGATTTGTTCCGTCTTGCTGGTGGGCATGAAGGGGATTGTTCTGACCGAATGGGGAGGGGGTTTAAATTGGTGGCGAAGATTCATTTTTACCTTTCTATGGTTTGGTATGGAGCCAACACCTTTTGACGCCAAACAACGAAAGTTGAGCTGGAAAAAAGACGCTGTCACCGGAGTGGTCTGTCTTCTGGTTGGGTTAGCAGCCGGTATCGCGGTCGCACATATGAATGATGCACCGCTGCTACTCATGTTCGTGCCGCTGAGCCTGGCATTTCACTACGGATTACTCCGACTCCTCACCGCATTCTGGCGTATGCAGGGGATTGCGGTGCGACCGTTATTCCGTAATCCACTTGTGTGCCGGGGCTTGGACGATTTTTGGTCGAGGCGCTGGAACCTATCTTTTTCCCAGATGATGGCGAGGACCGTGCAGAGACCGGTAACGAAACAGTTTAGCAAACGTATGGGTGTCTTTGCCGTGTTTGTTGTTTCAGGACTGCTTCATGAACTCGCTATCACACTACCTGTCCAGAGCGGCTATGGCCTTCCGACACTGTATTTCACTATGCATGGTCTGGTTGTCTTGATTGAGAAAGATGACTGGCCGTTGTGGTTGAAACGCACGCTCGCCATCACGTTGGTAGCAGCACCGCTACCGCTGCTGTTTCCTGAAAAATTTACCCAAGAAGTGATCGTCTTCACTTTGAATCAACTCGCCATTTTCTAACCAAATACCATCATGAAAAAAATAATCATTACTGGAGCCAATGGGTTTTTAGGTCGTTACCTATCACGTTATTTTTCCTCGCTAGGCTGGGAAGTTGTCGGTTTCGCACGGAGCAAGAAAGATGTCGCCGACCAATGCCGGTTCGTCGAATGGGATGGCAAAACTCTCGGTGACTGGGCTGGTGAACTTGACGGCTGCGATGTGTTGGTGAATCTCGCCGGGCGTTCGGTGAATTGCCGATACAACAAAACTAACAGGCGTGAGATTCTCGACTCTCGAGTGGACAGCACCAAGGTGCTCGGTCGGGCAATCGCTGCCTGTGATCATCCGCCTGAGTTGTGGATGAACTCAAGCACAGCGACGATTTACCGTCATGCAGAAGACCGACCACAGTGCGACGTTGGAGAAATCGGCAAAGGTTTCTCTGTGGAAATAGCCAAGGCATGGGAGGAGGCGTTTTTTGGTGCCAAAGTCCCCGGGAAGGTGCGCAAGGTGGCGCTTCGCACCGCCATGGTTCTTGCGGATGAGCCGGGAACGGTCTTTCGCTATCTCTACAATCTGGCAAAGTTTGGACTCGGGGGAAAAGTAGGTAGCGGTAAGCAGATGGTCAGCTGGATCCATATCGAAGACTTCTGCCGTGCCATTGACTGGTTGATAGATCATGACGAGATATCAGGTCCGATCCTGTCTCTTATACACATCTCCGAGCCCACGAGACTTGAATC
>JARFPV010000669.1 GCA_029288115.1 Akkermansiaceae bacterium
AGAGACAGGACCAGGAGCGCAAGGCTGCTGCTAAGGCCATGGCGCTCTCTGCCTCAGGAGGCAAAATCCTCATCGCTCTCGCCAGGGAGAAACAAATCCCCGATGCCTATCAGCCACTGATACGTCAGCACATTCACAGCAACCCGGACGAGAACGTTAAACTCGATGCTAAAATGTTTTTCTCACTGACCCAACAATCAGCAACTGCCAGCAACAAGGAGATCCAAGAAATTGCCAAACTCAAAGGAGACGCGACCAATGGAAAAACGCTCTTCTATCAGCGGGGCGCCTGCTTTACCTGTCACAAAAGTAAAGGGAAGGGTGGAACGATCGGCCCGGATCTAACTGGAGTCGGCAAACGTTTCGCCCCATCGGTCCTGATCGATGCCATGGTCAATCCATCGTCAGCCATCGCCTTCGGATTCGAAATGGCGATTATCAAGAAAACCGATGGCAGCATCGTATCCGGGTTTATTCAAGGAGAGGGGGATCCCATGCTTCTCAAGGATCGTTACACCGGTAAACAAGTCGCCATCGCCGCCAAGGACATCAAATCAATGACCCGCGAGAAAACCTCCATGATGCCATCGGTGAAGCTGCTCGGCCTGACAAAACAGGAAATCGCTGATCTGGCTGCATTTATGAACTCAAGCATGAACCAATAATTGAGCCATCTTGCCGATCGCCTCGCTGAGGTTGACGGAAGCGGCAACAATCCTTACACTCCTGTGTATGGCCATCGCACAGAACACGATTGCGCTGGTGTTTGACTACGATCAGACGCTGAGCCCAAGCTACATGCAGGACGATGTGATTTTTCCCGAATTCGGGATTAATCCGGAGTCGTTTTGGGAAAAGTGTAACACCTTCGTGCAGGAGCAGGGATGGGACGGGGAGCTGGCCTACATGCAGTGCCTGCTCGACTACCTGGAAATGGATCAGGTTTCGAATGCGCGACTCACTGAGCTGGGGGCGAATCTGAATTACTTCCCGGGCGTGCCGGACATGTTTGATGAGCTTCGCAAAAAATGCCTCGGCGACGAACATGCTGTGCAGGATATCACGATTGAATACTACATCGTATCATCCGGACTGAAGGCCCTGCTCGATGGCAGTAGCATCAAGGATAAGTTCAAGGCAATCTACGGTTGCGAGTTTGGTGAGGATGAGCAGGGGCACATCCGTTTCTCCAAGCGCACCATCTCCCACACCACCAAGACCCAGTTTCTTTTCCGCATTAACAAAGGTTTGTTAGATTATAAGGATGACGTGAATGATCACTTGGCTCCAGATCTGCGTCCGATTCCTTTTGAGAATATGATCTACGTTGGTGACGGGCCGACAGATGTGCCGTGTTTCACCGTGATGCGTAAGAATGGAGGTAATGCGATCGCGGTTTACAATCCGGATGACCCGACTCGCAGGAGCTTTAGAAAATGTTACCAGCTCTGTGCGAAGGCTGACCGAGTCAAACACATCGCTCCCGCCGATTACCGTGAAGGAAGTCATCTTCGGTTATTGTTAGAGCAGATGGTGAGCGAAGTGGCAGATGCCATCCTGCGCCGTCGCACGGACGAAATCCAGGGAGGCACAGTTTCAGCGCCAGGGTTTTAAGCATTAAGTTTTAAATTCCAAAAACCAAGTTCTGAGTTTCATGCAACATATTCACTTTATTGGTATCTGCGGGACAGCCATGGGATCAGTCGCCGCTGCCATGCACGCGAAAGGTTTCACCGTTACCGGATCTGACGAGAATGTCTACCCGCCGATGTCCACGTTTCTTGAGGATCAGGGGATTCAGATTTTCCCTGGTTATAAGGCGGGAAACATTCCTGAGACTGCCGAGGTGATTGTAATTGGTAATGCGATCAGTCGGGGGAACGAGGAAGCCGAGGCAGCACTCGAGCGAAAGCTTCTCTACGTCTCCCTGCCCGAGGTGCTGAAAGAGCACTTCCTGCGCGGTAAACGCAACCTTGTGGTTAGTGGCACACATGGGAAGACAACGACCAGTTCACTACTCGCGTGGCTGCTCAAGTCTTCCGGGGTCGACCCCAGCCACATGATCGGAGGCATTCCTCGTAACCTGGGAAAAGGTGCGGCATTTACGGATTCCGAGTTTGTCGTGTTGGAAGGTGATGAATACGACACTGCCTTTTTTGATAAACGCTCCAAGTTCCTGCACTACCTCCCAGAGTGTGTGATCGTGAATAATATCGAGTTCGATCACGCGGATATCTACGACTCGCTCGATGAGATTAAACTGACTTTCAAACGATTGCTCAACATCGTGCCGCGCAATGGAGTGGCCTATGTGAATGGAGACTGTCCTAACAGCCTCGATGTTTCCAAGGATGCTCCCGCACCTGTTAAAACCGTGGGTCTGGGGGAGGCCTGTGACCTACGGATCACAGACATCGACTACGGTAGCGAGCTGACGACCTTCACTCTCGATGGTGAGACCTATTCCTTGCCGATGGCAGGTGAGTTTAACGTGCGAAACGCCGCGATGGCGGTTTGCGCCGCACGTTTTTCTGGGTTTTCTCCCGACCAGATTCGTGATGGGTTGATGAGCTTTGAGGGTATTGCACGTCGACAAGAAGTAAGAGGCGTCGCAGGTGGTGTGCGTGTAATCGATGACTTTGCTCACCATCCGACGGCGATTGGTCTCGCTGTGGATAGCCTGCGCCAGCAGTATCCGGGGTCGAGACTCTGGGTGATTTTTGAGCCGCGATCAAACACGACACGCAGAAAT
>JARFPV010000011.1 GCA_029288115.1 Akkermansiaceae bacterium
ACTCAGAACGATCCCAGTCCGGGTGGGAGAGCGTGGCCTCAAACGAATCTTTGAAGCCGAACTTCTTGGCCTTGGGAACGCCTTCGAGCAAATCCACGAATTTGTAAAAGTGGATGGGATGGGCCATCTGGTTGTTTTGCTTCGTAAGCTCCTTGATGCGCTTCTGCTGGGCGGGAGTGGCAATCGCCTTGTCAACTTCCGCCTTCCAGCGGCTGAACCTAGCCTGATTATCCTCGATCCGCTTCACTAATTTCTCGTTCGCAGGATTGATATGCACCTCCGGTTCGGCACGTACGATGGACGGTCGGCGCTTCTGCATGGCACGGCGCTCGAAAGCCTCGTCGATGGCCACGCGACCCAGCTTGAGATACTGCTCGATCTGGTCGCTGGAAATGAACTGAGAGCCGCCGACGGTATCGAACGTTCCACCGCCGCCATCGGCGGGAAGCGACTGGGTATCGACCTTCACTCCGAGCAGATCATTGATGGTATTTCCGTATTCCCTGCGGTTCAGTCGGCGCATGGTGATGACACCTCCGGTATCGCTCAGAACCTTGCGCGCGGTGACCAGATGATTGGACAGGTCGTCGAGGAAGACGGTCTTTTCCTCCTTCGTGATCTGTTTTTCATCCTCGGGAGGCATCTCACCGGAGTTGATGGCATTGAGCACCTTCTGCCACATTTCCGCAGTCTTGAGGTCCTTACTGATGTTGAAGGGAAGTTCCTCCAAATTGACGTCCCCCTCCTCCATCAGGCTATCGTGACATTCAAAGCAGTAGGTTTTGAATAGCTGGAGGTGCTTTTTGGGAAGCTGCGCATCGGGTGGTGCCGCCTGGACAGAGAGGCCAAACGATAATGCGCACAGGAAATAAACGATTTTCTTCATGATAGTAGGACACCGCGCCTGCGGGGTCGGCAGGATATGTGAATGAGTCTTGCTTGGGTTGATGATTCCTTGGGTTGTCGAGCCCGCAGCCGCGGGATCCTACCTTTTGCGAAGCCGTGGTAAAGATTTCTAAGCACGCAGTTTTTTAACGATACCGGAGCTATCGCCATGGCGCTCGGCCTTGATCCCCATGCCATGCAGCATGGTCAGCCAGACGTTGCACAGCGGGGTGTCCTTGGAGAGGACGATGTGCTCACCCATTTTCAGATTGGCCCCACCGCCGGCGAGGATCGTCGGGCAGTTGTCGAGGTAGTGAATGCTGCTGATGTTCGATCCAAAGGCCAAGGTCGTGTGATCGAAGAGGCTTGAGCCGTCGGATTCCTTTGTTGCCTTAAGTTTGTCGATCAGGCCGGCAAGTAACTCACTATGCGCTTTGTCGCGGGCCTGGGAAGCATCCATCCTCTCACCTGGCTGGTAGTGGCTAACGTTATGAGCACTTAATTTGGCACCCAGGCTTTGCAGCAGCGTCTGTCCGGGTAATCGGTAGCTCATCACCCGGGTGCTGTCAGTTTGTAGGGCTGCGACGATGAGATTGTACATCACCTCGATTTCTTCCTTACCCTTGAGGCCGGGCTTGGGTTCGTCGATCGGTGCCTTCGCCTTCGGCACCTGCAGCCACTCCTCATCCTTGCTCAAACGGGTTTCAATATCCCGGATGCCCTGGAAATACTCGTCGAGCTTATCGGTGTCATTCTTGCTAAGCCCCTTCTGGAGGTGCTTGGCATCGGTGAGTATGGCATCCAGCACACTGCGTCTCTCGGCGATGGCAGCCTGCCTCAGAACCAAGGGCATGTTATCGGGAGAAAAAAGCTTGTGGAACATCTGAACCGGATCATTGGTGCCGGCAACAGGCTTACCGCGCTGATTCCAAGCCAAAGAAAGCCCAGGACCGTGACCGGAACCGCTACCCTGCCCGGCGTTGAGCTGGATGGACGAAAACCTGGTGCTCTGGCCAAGCTGCTGGGCGATCACCTGGTCGACGGAAATGCTGTTCGCCATGCTTTGTCCGGGAACGGAGTAGCGGTTCGCACCGGTGAGCCAGAAGGTGCTGCCCCAGTGCGCCTCGTTACTATATTGGTTGGAACACCCCTGAACGACCGAAAAATCCGACTTGTGGCGCGCGAGTGGAGCGAGGCCCTCAGGAAGATCATACCCCGCCCCGGTCTGCTTCTGGTCGGGAAACCAGGTTTCCTTGGTCACTCCGAATCCCATACCGAGAAACACCGCACGTTTGGCAGGAGCGGCAGGTGTGTTCGATGCGGCGGATGCAAACTGGCGGAAGCCAATCGATTCCAGCGCAGGCAGGGCGATTAACGCTCCGGTTCCCCGGAGAAAGTGGCGGCGGTTGATGGATGTTTTCATCGTGGGAAAGCTAGCTTAGGATTGAACAAGACTACTGGCGGTCGGTTGTATTTTTTTCGTACAATTCAGAGTTGAATGTGCGAAGCCGTATCGTTCTTCATCATTTGGATTGGAACTGCTTGGTGGCCACCAGTGCCTGGAAGAACTCGCTGATGGTGTAGTTCTTGCTTTTGGCAGAGGCAACAATACCCGAGGCCAGGTCTTCATCGGTGAATCCAAATGGTCGACCCAGGGCGTATTCGATGAGGTGCTCGGTGAAGCCACGGGCAAACTTATCCTCTTGCTTGGCGATCAGGTCACGCATCTCAAGGACGTTTCCGAACTCCGGTCCCTTGTAGAATTTCCCGGATGGGTCGATTTTCCACGTGGTTTTTTTGCCTTTGAGAGCTTTCCTCGCTTTCTTGTCTTTTACATGAAAGCTCTCTGTCGTCCGCCACTTGCCGGCGGCATTGAAGTTTTCCATACCGAAACCGATCGGGTCGATCTTGCGGTGGCAGCTCGCGCATTGCGGTTCAAACATATGTGCAGCAAGTTTCTCGCGTGTGTTGAGCGGCTTATCTGCCAGGCGGGATAGTTGCGGCACGTTCGGTGGTGCGGGTGGCGGTGGGTTGTGGAGAATGTGACGCAGCACCCAGGCGCCACGTTCGACCGGGCTGCTTTCGATGCCGTCGCTGCCCATGGCGAGGATCGCCGCCATGCCTAACAATCCACCGCGGACGGAATCCTCGGGTAGTTTCACCTTACGGAATTCATCCCCCGTCACGCCCTCGATGCCGTAATAGTTGGCGAGCAGGCTGTTGATCATCACGTAGTCGCTCTTGAGTAGCTTTCCGAGCCTACCCTGCTCTGCGCCGCGGAAAAGATGGGCAAACGATTGATAGACTTCCTCACGTGTGGCTGCGCGGGTGCTCTCATCAAACTCACGGTGGCGGTTCACATCGAACTGGAAGAAATCCAAGCGTTCCATATCGAGCCACTGGTGCACAAATCCGGAGACAAACTCCTCCGAGCGAGGGTCGGCAATCATGCGGTCGACTTGTTGCCGCATAACCTCCGGGTTGCTCAGTGCGTTTCGTTTTGCCAGATCGAGCAGGATCTGGTCCGGTGGCGAGCTCCAGAGGAAATAAGAAAGGCGCACGGCGAGTTCGCGGTCGGTGAGTTTCCGGCGTTGCTTTTCTCCCTCCGGCTCGTTGAGATACAGGAAGCCAGGCGATGCGAGAATGATGCTGAGTGGTGAGCGAATGGCGATGTCAAATCCCTCACCTGCCTTGCGCCGTTGTTCGAAAATGCCGACCAGTCGGTCGATGAAGTCAGCGTCCGGTTGGACGGCACGCATCGCCCGGAAGGAAAACTGCTCGAGGATTTTCCGTGCTCGGGATTTTTCATCCAGACCGGCATCACTGCTGACCCACCATTCGGAAAAGCCCGAGGCATCGTTGGATTCTTCTAGCGGACCTTCCCATTCCACCCAATCAACCCAGAGGGCGGGCTTGGGTCCGATGCCGGACTTCTTGACCGCAGCCAAATAAGTGGATTCCGCGGCTTTCGCATTCCCTTTTTCGCGCAGTGCAAACTTTCGTGGCCCGCCCTTGGTTAGCGTGACGGGAATTTCGATTATTTGCGGTTTCGCGGTGGTTCCGGTGATTTGATAGGTCCCGATCTGGTCAAATTGCTCATCCGCGGGCACCGCACCAAGGTCGACAAAATGACGGTCCGGTGATGTGCCTTCGACCGCACCAATGCGGAATCGCAGTTTATACTCGCCTGCGGGAAGGGAGTCGACCGTGTGCTTGGTTTTCAGCCAGCCCGATGGATGCTCCGGTGGCAGGGCAATGATCTCCTGCGGGTT
Source organism: Akkermansiaceae bacterium (assembly GCA_029288115.1). Lineage (GTDB taxonomy): Bacteria > Verrucomicrobiota > Verrucomicrobiia > Verrucomicrobiales > Akkermansiaceae > Oceaniferula. The sequence goes on from JARFPV010000011.1 coordinate 4,158, forward strand.
GACCTGATGGACAGTGAGAAACGAACCTGT
>JARFPV010000024.1 GCA_029288115.1 Akkermansiaceae bacterium
TCATCAACGCCTGTGACGCCGGCCGCGAGGGTGAGCTGATTTTCCGCTATATCCTCGAACTTGGAAAAATCGACAAACCCGTCAAGCGCCTGTGGATGCAGTCCATGACCCAAGGCGCCATCCTCGATGCGTGGAACACCCTGCGTAGCGACGAGGATATGAAACACCTCGCCGACGCCGCCAAGTGCCGCTCGGAGTCCGACTGGTTGGTCGGACTGAACTCGACCCGCGCTCTCACCTGCTTCCGCTCCCGCCACGGCGGATTCAACATCACAGCCGCAGGCCGTGTGCAGACCCCCACCCTTGCCATCCTTGCCAAGCGGGAAAAAGAAATCCGTGAGTTCATCCCCGAGCCCTACTCGGAAGTCCATGCCGACTTTGCCGTTGAAAAAGGTGAGTATGCCGGACGCTGGATCAATGAGTCCTGGAAGCGGGACCCCAAGGTCCCCCACTCACGGGCCGAGCGCATCTGGAAAAAAGAAGACGCCGAAGCAATTCGCGCCCGCTGCGAAGGCCAAACTGGAACTGTCACCGAAGAGCAGAAACCCACCAAGCAGGCGTCACCACTTCTCTACGACCTAACAACCCTTCAGCGCGAGGCATCCTCGCGTTACGGATTTTCTGCCAAACGCACCCTCCAGGTCGCTCAGGCACTGTATGAGAAATACAAAATGCTCACCTACCCACGGACCGACTCGCGTTACCTGCCGGAAGACTACCTTGGCCAGGTTCATGAGACGGTCGACTCCATCGCCGAACAAGGTGGGGAGCTCGGCAAGCACGCCAAACATGCTGTGTCGGAAAAACTCATTGTGCCTAGCAAGCGCATCTTTAACAACGCCAAGATCTCCGATCACTTCGCGATCATTCCCACTGGACGCTTCGTCAAACTCGACGAAGCCGCTGCGAAAATCTTCGATCTGGTCACCAAGCGATTCCTCGCCGTTTTCTACCCTCACGCTGAGTTTTTGAACACCCGCCGCATCACCCGCATCACCACTTCAGACGCCACCGATGCATTTCTAACAACTGGAAAAATTCTCGTCAAACCAGGCTGGCTCGCGGTCTATGGCCGTGAGCCCGGTGTTGCTGCTGGAAAAGACGAACTCTGCTCTGTCTCCGAAGGTGAATCCGCTCAGGTCACCGACATCGAGGTCAAGCACGACGAGACCAAACCTCCCGCACGATTCAACGAGGCCACCCTGCTCTCCGCCATGGAAGGTGCCGGTAAACTCATCGACGACGAAGAACTACGTGAAGCGATGTCCGAGCGAGGACTCGGCACCCCCGCCACCCGCGCCGCTACAATTGAAGGACTTCTGCGCCAAAAATACATCGAGCGCGACGGTCGTGATCTGCACGTCACACGCCGCGGCCTGAGATTGATCGAAATCACCGAGGAGCTCGGTATTCAGTCGCTCGCCTCACCATCCATGACAGGCGATTGGGAAAGCAAACTCCGCCAGATGGAACACGGCGAACTATCCCGCCCCGAGTTCATGCACGAGATCATCGATTTCACGTCTGACATCGTCAACCGTGCCAAGACATACACCGCCGAACTGAAAAACAAGGTCTTCCCAGATCTCGTCGCCATCTGCCCAAACTGTCAGGCAGACAAGCTCAAGACCACTGATGCCACCTACGAGTGTTACAACCCGGAATGTGGATTCCAAACCAGCCGCTACATCGCCTCGCGCGAGCTCAAACCTGAAGAAGCCCGCGAGTTGTTTGAAAAGAAGTTCGTAGGCCCGCTCGAGGACTTCAAGTCGCGTTTTAACCGGCCCTTCGAAGCTGCTCTAGAGCTCAAACAGGAAGTGTCCAAAACCGGCAAGTTAGGAAAATGGAAAGTCGGATTCGTGTTTGATGACGGTGACAACGAACGTGACGAACTCACCGACGACCAGATTGTGGCCACGGTCACAACTCCCGATGGTAAGGAGGCAAAAATCCATGAGACCAACAAGGCGTGGTACGTTCTCTCCATCACCAACAAAGACAACCCGGACGGTATCCGCATTTCCAGAACGATCCTCCAGTGTGAGCTCCCCAGCGAGCAAGGCATCAAACTCATCGAGAAAGGCAAGACGGACCTCATCAAGGGTTTCGTTTCCAAACGCACCAAGCGAGCCTTCTCCGCTTATCTCACCTTCGATCACAAAACCGGCAAGATCGGCTTTGAGTTCGAACCACGGAAAGCAGCGAAAAAGGCAGCCAAGAAAAAGTCGTAGCCAACGCATATTCTCGGCAGGCACTCGCCTTTTTCTCCCACAATTTCCGCATATTCTGGAATACGGTTGTTTGCGGCATGACGTGTGCTAATAAGGCATCGTCATGAGTAATATTACATCTACCACACACCCCGCCCTCGCTAGTTGGGTGGAAAAAATGACCACCCTTTGCAAACCTACGGACGTCCGCTGGTGCGACGGCTCACAGGCTGAATGGGACGAGCTGACCCAGCTCCTATGTGACACCGGAACCTTTACCCGACTCAATCCCGAAAAACGCCCTAACTCATTTCTCGCGCGCTCATCCCCGGGTGACGTCGCACGTGTCGAGGACCGCACCTTCATTTGTACTCGCCGGCCCGACCAGGTAGGCCCCACCAACAACTGGGCTGACCCAAAGGAAATGCTCGCCACCATGCACGAGAAGTTTGACGGCTGCATGGAAGGCCGCACCATGTATGTGATTCCCTTCTGCATGGGCCCCATCGACTCCCCACTCGCCAAGATTGGTGTGCAGGTCACGGACTCTGCTTACGTGGTCGTCAACATGAGGATCATGGCCAACATGGGAGCCGGTGTGCTTAAGCGGTTAGAAGATGAAGAGAGCGGCACCGCACCTAAGAAACGCGACGGCCACGCCAACTTCATCCCATGCGCCCACACCGCCGGCATGCCACTCACCGAGGGCGTGGAAGATATCCCATGGCCATGCAACGATGAGGAAAAATACATCTGCCACTTCCCCGAGACCCGTGAGATATGGTCCTACGGATCAGGCTACGGCGGCAACGCTCTGTTAGGAAAAAAATGCCTCGCCCTGCGCATTGCATCAAACATCGCGCGCGAGCACAACTGGATGGCAGAGCACATGCTCATCCTTGGTCTGGAATCCCCGGAAGGAGAAAAAACCTACATCTCCGCCGCTTTCCCATCGGCCTGCGGCAAGACCAACCTCGCCATGCTTGTGCCACCGAAAAAGTACGCCGACGCAGGATGGAAAACCACCATCATCGGTGATGACATCGCCTGGCTCTGGCCACACGAGGACGGCACCCTGCACGCCATCAACCCGGAGAACGGATACTTCGGCGTCGCTCCCGGAACGTCCTACGAGACCAACCCGATCGCCATGGACTCGATGACGGAAAACTGCATCTTCACCAACGTCGGACTCACCGACGACGGAGACGTCTGGTGGGAAGGGCTGACCGATGAGCCGCCGGCACACTTGATCGACTGGAAAGGTAACGACTGGACACCGGACAGCGACACCCCGGCCGCCCACCCGAACGCACGCTTCACCGCACCAGCCCACCAGTGCCCAACGATTGACCCCGAGTGGCAGAACCCAGATGGTGTTCCCATTTCCGCAATCGTCTTTGGTGGCCGCCGCCCATCCACCATGCCGCTCGTGTATCAGGCATTCAACTGGTCACAGGGCGTTTACGTCGGCGCCACCCTGGGCGCGGAAGTCTCTGCGGCTGGCAGCGGCCTGTTGGCTGGTGTCCGCCGCGACCCATTCGCCCAGTTACCCGTCGCAGGGTCCCACAGGGGCG
>JARFPV010000038.1 GCA_029288115.1 Akkermansiaceae bacterium
ATTTTAATGCTGTTGGGTTCGACAATGTTTGGGTCCGGACGGCTGCTGCCGTGATTGGCTGCTACATCGTTCACCACTTCATCCGTGGTTTCGTTCTAAAAGCGCTCGATCGAGTTGCTGGGGCCACAGATAACGATCTTGATGATCGTTTGGTGCATTTTTTGCGTAGCTTCTATAAAATCATTTTAGCTTTTATTCTCTTCCTTGTCATTCTCAGGATTCACGGGATTGAAGTAACACCTCTTCTTGCCAGTGCGGGAATCGCAGGAATTGCCCTTGGCTTAGCCGCCAAGGAAACCCTGGCCGACATCCTTTCCGGCATTTTCCTTATCACCGACAGGCCGATCAAAGTAGGCGATCGGGTTAAAATCGAGCGTATTGGTAAGCACTGGGGTGCCTGGGGGGACGTTCTCGATATTGGCCTACGCCGCACATGCATCCGTAATACCGATGGGGTAGCCGTCAACTATCCTAACAACATTCTCGCCAATTCCATCATAACCAATTTCTCGCATGAAGGTGAAAACCCCATGCGAGTCAGAGTTCGCTTCCAATTGAATCACGACGTTGACATCGAGCTTGCATGTGAGTCGGCCCGCAAAGCCATCCAAGAAACCGAACCCGTGATCGAGGGTAGTGCCGAGGTGGTTGTTCGTTCTCTCTGGCATGATGACGGAGGGCACATGAATTCTGGAATTCTCGTTGAAGGCCGATATCGCATCCCTGACATCCGTGAACGGACACGTATTCGCTCAAGGGTGTTGAAAAATGTTCTGGCTGCATTCAACCAGGCAAACATCAAGCTCGCATCACCCACGATCAGGATGGGAGACTGAAATATTTCGAAGTGTCAGCTTTCTAACGAGAGGCGTTGGCGAGATTTGCCACAGCATCACGGTAGGTCTGAATTTGCTTGGAATTCTGAATTTTCAAAGCTTCATCCAACTGCTTCAGGGCATCCGTGTAGCGACCTGTCGCAACGTGAAGCTTGGCAAGCTCGATGGATGCCTTGTATTCATGCCCCTCCACACGCTGAGCCTGCTGGAAAAGCATTTCCGCTTCCTCATAGCGTTTTTCAGTGACACGGCATCGGCCTAACAAAACTAGAGAATCGGCGTCGAGAGGATCTGCCTTAATGAGCTTCTCAAGCGTGGCAGCTCCTGACTTGGGATCTTCACCTGATTCGATTTGGATGAGCGCGGTTAGGCGGCGTTGTTTTTGTTCGAGCTTCCCCTTGGTGTCCTCGTATGCCTTTTCAGTGGCGGCAGCAAAGTCACGAGCAAGCACCCAATCGCGTGTCTGGGTGATGAATTCAAGCGCATTCAATGTTGCCACCATGGGAGGTTTATCATCCATTGCCAGTGCCGCCATGAGCACTGGTCGGGCAAGCCGTGCACTTCCTGCGCGCAGATGAAGGTTGGCCAACAGCAGGTGGTTTTCGGCATCGAGCTGACCCAGTCGACGGACGAGATCGAGGTTCGTGATGGCATCATCTGAGCGATCCATTGCAATCTGAATGGATGCTTGCAGCAGGTAGTAGGAAACCTCTTTCGGTCGCGCAGCAATCACCTCGTCGAGCAGTGTCAGTGCTTCTTCATTGCGCTGAAGATGCTGCAAGCACTGGGCAACGCCAGCCTTCCAATCGATGCTTTCTGGCTGGGTGATCTGTGCGAGCCGGAACGCTTGAAGAGCCGATGCGTATTGCTCTTTGTGCATGCGGCCATAAGCGAGCTGCCCGTAGGTAGCTCCGTCCTGATCACCCAATCGAACTGCCTCAGATAACGAAGCGAGGGCCTTGTCCCAATCGTTATCGCGCACATAAACAAAACCTAAATTACGGTGGGCTCGGCGGAAGCTGGGGAAAATTTTCAGCGCCGATTCATAGTGTGCCGCGGCCTCCTTGAGGTCACCGAGTTCGAACTGAATGTTTCCTGCATTGAAGGCAACGGCGGCGGATGTCTTCATTAGCGCGCTAGCCGTAAGTTTTTTCAACGCGTCATCACGCTTACCCTCAGCCATCAGTTTCTGGATAGAAACTAACAGCCCACGTTCTTCCGTGGAAACCACTGGCTCGATCCGGGCATTGACCCGATATGAGCCGTTGAAGGATTTCAAGAATGCCTCGTCTTTCCAGTAGTTCGCTGAGAGCGGCAACGGCTCTGCGGCACCCGCTGCAGCCACAAGCAAGAAACTGAACACTGAACAGTAAACACGAACAAACTTCATATCATTTTTTTATAGTTATCGGCCAGGTCATAACGGCTTTTACTGGTCTCCCCTGTCGAGTCGGCGGGGTGAAACGTGAGCCGTTGGCAATTTTTCGCGCAAGCGGAATAAGTGCCGGGTGGGTGCTGGAAACGGTTGAAACATACTGGCTTCGGCCCGAGGGAAGAATAGCGACACGAACGACGACACGCCCGCTACTGACACCACGGATGCTGCGCGGGAAGGTGACGGAGGGATTGCGGAGGAGCCGTGGCTTGCGGTCGAGTTCTCCAAGCGAATACTGGGATTTCGGCTTGGGTGGCGATGGCTTTACCGTTGGACGGGATGGCTTCGGCGTCTTCGGCTTTACCACAGTTTTGGGGCGTGGTTTGACGATGGTAGGCAGTGGGGATGGCGGCTGATCGGAGAAAAATGTATCCACTGCGAGGCGCGGATCAACCTTATGGGTGGAAACCGGCAGTGCTGGCTGAGACATGTCTGGAGTAGTTCTCAAATCCGACAATGATGGTGGTGGTGGTGGTGGCGGGACATCCTCTTCTGGAATTTCCTCAGCTGGTGGTGGCGGCGGCTCGGGCAGGCTGACCGTCTCAATCTCGCGAATTTCAAATTCCTTGGAGGTAGTAGTCAGCACCATCATACGGGTGGCTACCAGCACCGCCAACAAAACGGCAGTGGTGGCAATACCAAGGATGATGGATTTGAGCTTCATGAGCCTGTTATTATTTGGATGTTGCTAAATTAACAGTTTTGGCACCGGCCAGTTTGGCGGCATCAATGACATTAACGACGATACCATGGTTCGCAGCGGTGTCGCCTTGAATGATAACCGGCATCTGGTCATCGATCTCGAGCATTGCGGCGACGACACTACGCACCCCGGAAACCCCAATACTACGCCCACCTTGGTAAACCTGGCCATTCGATGTCACAGCAATAAGGATGGAATTTTTCTCCAGATCTTCAGCAGATGCAGCACGTGGCTTGTCCACATCCACTCCGGTTTCCTGAACAAATACGGTGGTCACGATAAAGAAGATCAACAGGATAAACACGACGTCGATCAGAGGGGAAATATTTATCTCTGAAGCGGCGGCGTCTTGGCCACTGAAATGTCTGAATCGGCGCATGGTGAAAAAAAGTGATCAGTGTGCAGTGGTCAGCGATCGGTGAAGGCGTTGCTGGAGGTTGGCGTGCGTGGCTTGAGTCTGCTTGCGTAACAGGGCGAGCAGGAAAGCAGCGGGAATGGCAATAAGAAGACCTGCTTGTGTGGTGATGAGGGCCTCGGAGATACCGATGGAAATCTTATCGATCGGCTGGGCTGCTGTGGAGCTTGCCAGCCCGGAAAAAGTCACCAGCATACCCGACACTGTTCCTACCAAGCCAGCCAATGGAGCTGCTCCTGCCAGGATTCCAATAAATGGTAGACGGCGCTCTACCCACGCGAGCCGATCAAGTTCAAACACGGCAAAATCCCGGGTGATTTCACGACGCGAGTGATGCCCTGATGCGTCGAAATCCGCATGAGACACCTCGCGTTTCACTTTGACCAGCCCGAACCATGTGGTCGCCAGCATCGTGTATAGCCCCACACCCAGAATCAGCAGACCGATAAAAATCGGCCCGCCTTGGCGAAGGACTTGCTGGAGTTCGAAGAGCATACGTTAAGATAGGATTTCTCAGTGTTATTTACCCTCTGCGTCTTGGGTATTGAATCTCTCGCCACGCAGACCATTGACGAGTGTGAGACCGAGTTTTTCGGTGTTCTGGATAATCCCCTGGCATCTGCGTGATAACAGGGCGTGAATGATGAGTGCGGGAATGGCGACGACCAATCCAAACAGTGTGGTCACCAGTGCCTCTGATATCCCGCCGGCAAGTGGTTTGGCGTCGCCTGTTCCTGAGACAGTGATGATGTTGAAGGTCCGGATCATTCCTGAAACGGTTCCCAACAATCCTAACAGCGGCGCTGTGGCAGCCGTCACTGCGATGAATGGCAACCAACTTTGCAGTTTGTTTTGCACACCAATAAGCTGCTCGTACAAGACTTCCTCAACGACGTCCGGACCTGACTTCACGTATTCGAGGCATTGTTTGACGACGCCCGATACCGGATGAATCGCACGTCCAGCGATCGTTTCAGCTTGTTGTTTATCGTCTGACCCAAGTGCGGCAAGAATTCGGGTTACCCAGTCGGCCTCAGGCGTTCTGATACGCACAATCTGGGCGAATTTAACCAATCCACACACTGCGGAGAAAAGAGCAATGCCGAGGATGGGCCAGATCCAGAACCCTCCCTTGCGGAAAATATCCCATGGATCAGACTCGATACTGGCAAGCGCAAGAGCCTTACCACCGGTGACATCCACACTCAGGGGTGCTTCTCCCCCGCCGATGACGGTTTTGATTTCGCCTCGCTCACCTGGCTGCACATTGCGTGTGCGGCTACCTTTTTCCTGAAGGATAAAGCCAGCCAGAGAGTCATCATCCGCGATGAACCATGAAGAGGGGCCAACGATAGCAAATGTTCCGGACTTCACCTCACCGTCGGGTGCTACTGCCTCCCCTGCAAGCGAGGATCCGCCGATGACTATTTCGAGTCGGTCAATTCCCGCTTCGAGCGCTGCCAGACGTGCCTTGAGGCGTGTCTCGGGATCGTTGCTTTTCAATCGAATTCCCTGCACGGCATCCTGATTAGCATCCTCTTCTCCGGGAAAGAGAAATGTTTCAACCGCGAGCCCGTAATCGCGCAGTTTCCCGGTTACGAATACATGATCCTGCTGGGAAAGATGATGGTTTTTTTCCAGCTCCTTGAGCAGCGCTTTGCGGTCGGCCTCTGCCATACGCGCGATGCGTGCCTTACGGCGCTTTTCCAATAGCTGCGACTGTGCCTCGTTAAACTGTTTTGCCAGTTTTGGCTTTTCACTGGCAATCGACTCACGAAGTTCAACCAGACGTTTTTGTGCATCTGCAAGATCTTTGCGTGCATCCTCTGCAGGATCAGCGTGGAGTGCGGCCAGACCAACTAACAGAAACGAACTGATGGAAGTAAAAAATTTCATATTCGATTCAGGTGTTTATTTGGACGCCTCCTTCTCAATGGCGATGGGGAGCTTAAGGAGCTGTGGTTGCTGATCCTTTCGATAGACAGCAATGGCCCGGCGAACGTCCTCAGCCAGGTCTGGTCTGGCTTGCCACTCCCAGGAACCTTCTTGCGGTGTACCCACACCTGACGCATTACCTGAGCGAGCTGCATAAAAAGCACGGGCAAGCCCCAGATAGATGACATCCACGGAGATTTTTTTTCCGTCAGGCAGAGTGCGTGTTTCCTCGGCAAGAGTCACGCTACGATTAAATCTCTCAGCCGTAGTGAGCACTGAAATCATTGAGCGCAGGACGTCACGTGGCTGGCTCAGGGCATCAGGCGCATTCAGGGCATCGATATCAGCCGACAGCTCATCCTGTAGTGGCTGGGGCAAACGACCAATCAATCGGCGTCCGCGGGGAAGCAAGCGCGCCATGGCGTCTGCCAACACGCGTTGAGCCGCACGGTAATTTGTGAGCTTTTCCTCGAGCTCTTCCTTGTCTTTATCGATGAGATCGGCAGCACCACCTGCCTTTTCCAACTCCTCATTGAGCAGTTTCAGCTCTTTCTGATAAAGCCCGAGCAGCTCCTGCATACGTTTTTGCTCCACCTGCCAGGCGGTTTTTTCCTCGGAAACGAGACGCTCAGTCTTGACCCACTGGCGGATCAACTCGCGTGTCTGGGCAGGATCAGTTGCCGGTTTGTCCGATTGCGCTGGAAGGCTACCAGGCAAGAGAAATGTAAGAGCGGCGATGGAAAGGCAATATTTCATTCAGCGAAAGAGGGATTGTAAGACCACGGGTTTTTTAGCGCATTAAACGGCGTCTGCAAGGATGCAAACGCCGTCTTTGAACGAACAACCAGACAAGTTGTTGGTTAAACATGATTTAGAACTGAACTTCAAATCCTGCGTAGAGGTGGCGGCCACGGCCATTGCGCGGACCCTCAGGCAGACGGGAGACGAGGGTTTGCTCATCGCACACGTTGTAGATACCACCGATCAGTTTCCAGTTCTCATCAAGCTGATACCATGCCGACAAGTCGACTTGGAAAGCTGAATCGACCATGCCCTCGCGGGCTGACGTGACGGGATTACGCTGGTTCCCCCCAGTGCCATACATCGTACTTGTCCATGTGGCGTCGAGGTTTGCTCCCCACTTTTCCATATCGATTCCAACTCCAGCAGCGATTTTCCACTCGGGGATGTATGGGATATGGTTACCCTTCTCATTACCACCTTGAAAATCAGTGAAAATGTTACCTGTATCAGTTCCAAGGTTAGCCTTAAGTATCGCCTGGGTCCACGTAGCGCTGAGATACATTGGCGTGCGGTATGCCTTGCCTGCGTTAGATGCAGGGTCATAGTTCAGCTGCAGTTCAACACCGTATACGCTTGCTTCACCTCCGTTGGCAGGATTACCGACACCAGCACCTGTTGCTGGAGCTAACAGATTATCAAAATCAGTGTAGAACCCGACGAGTTCAAACCCGAGGTAGCGATCGTCATCGCGGTGACGCCAGCCCAGCTCGTAAGAAATAGATGTTTCCTCATCAGTTTGTGATGCAGGAACCGGATTAGTGTAGCCGTTAGGCGAGGGAGTGGAGACTCCACGATAGACTCCGCCGAACAATGAATCCGCATCACTCAGTTCGTATGTAAAGCCGACACCCCCCGACCAGACATTCAGATCACCGTCGCGGGAAGCGTTGTTAAGGTAGTCATCGAACTCAAAGTCTAGATGCTCAAATCGGAATCCAGGACGAAGAGTCAGTTTACCTATCTTCATTGAGTCTTCAACAAAGACAGCAATCGCGTCTGTCTGTTGACGGCGGTTTGCTTCTTCACCCCTGATGCCGTTTCGCAAAGTTGTAAATCCGCCCATACCGTCGGCACCATAAATATCAACCCACTGTTCGCGCCGGACGCGGTCACGATGAAACCGGACTCCACCACTGATCGTGTGATCCACTTCTCCAACCGTCAAATCATACTGACCTGCGAATTGAAGGCCGTAACTATAGTAGTCGCGGTTATTCGCCTTCACACCGATCGAGCCAGGCACTGTACCCTGGAGGACCCCAAGATGCATCGGGGAAAGTAATGCCGTGTGCAGGCTGGTGCGTCCGATTGCGATTCGACCGCGTGCATCCGCCCCTGGCATGGGGTTGGTACTGACGTCGGCGAGTTTATACCAATTTCGGTTAAAACGATTATAATAGGCGCTCGCTTCAAGCTTCAAAACATCGCTCGGTTCTGCAGTCCATTTCAGATAACTCCGAGTTTGGAAGGTATTGATGTTATCGAACTGCGTCGCAGCGTATCGATCGTGTGGATTGTGTTTAACATCACGTTCCGAAAGACCGAGATAGCTCTCGTCAGCATCAAAATTCGTGTAGCCTACCTTGAACTCAAAACGCTGCTTAAGCGCCGTATCTGGTTCCCAGAAAATTTTCAGCATCGGCTCGATACGCTCAAACCCAGTGCTCTGACCACCGTGGCCCTGGATGGAACGGAATCCGTCAGAGGACTGGTAGTGCATTTCCAGAAGATAGCCTACCCTGCCGTTGTTGGTATCGACAGTGTTACCGTAGTATGCATGACCTAACAGAGTGTTGTCAGAACCGAAAGTGAACTTGCCGTAGAAAGTCTCTTCGTCTGGAACCGGAGTGGAAAGGTAGTTGATCACACCACCCGTTGTGTGCGGTCCATACTTGACCTGGCTGGATCCCTTCAGCACCTCGATGCCGTGCATGCGTCCCGCATTTGGAGAATAATATGCACCAGGAGCCGAGTAGGGTGCGGGTGCCATGAGAATTCCGTCCTCCATGATCGTCGTCTTCTCACTGCGAGTGCCGAGGTTACCACGGATCGAAAGATTGGGGAAAAGTCCGAAGCCGTCCTCCTCACGTGTATAAACGCCAGGCACCTTAGCCAGCAGGCGGTTGACGTTGGTGTAGTTCTGCTGGCGCATGTCCTCGGCACCGAGATAGGCAGCAGAACCGACGAGTTCAGACACGCGGTCCTTGCCTCCGACCACAGTCAGCGGCGTAAGCTGTCCGTCGTCAGCCACGGCATTCAGCGCGGCCAGATTGCCGAGACTGCAAACAGTCAGGGCGATGGTTTTGGTCATATTTGTTTTCATTAGAATTTTTAGTTGTCTTGGGTAATATCCAGCCCTTTTTCGGGACGGCGCGCGGCTTTTATTGCGATTGATTCTCAATAGCAAGAAAAATCTGCTTAAAATTCGAATTTTGCCTTGCTGGATGTCTGATCCTAACCGCTATTCATGCCAACATGTTCTCAGCCAAGTGGAAAAAAGAAGCCAAGCTGCTCGATAAGGCGGCGAAAAAATTCCTCAACTACAAACGCGATCTTCTCACCGAGCAGCAGATCGAAGAGATTGGCTCGCGTCGTGAAGATCTTCATAATGCACGCAAGGCTGGCGATCGTGAAAAGTGTGCGGAAGCCTCCAAGCAGCTCCAGGCAACGTGTGAGAACGCCCTCCCCCGTCAGCAGTCGCAAGGATGGTTTGAGGAGAATCTGGAAGTGCTCTTTGTAGCGATCGTGATCGCGCTCGGACTTCGGGCCTATGTGGTGCAGCCGTTCCGTATTCCGACGGGTTCCATGCAACCCACCCTCAACGGAATCGTAGCGACTTCGGTTGAGTCCACAGATGACTTCCCCAACTTTGCAGTGCGGCAACTCCAACGCGTCAGCCATGGCCGAAACTATGTTGATCTGGTACTCGAAGAAGACAAAAGACTAAGGCAAAGCAATCCCATCGTGGAGACGCAGTTCATGCATTTTTTCACGCGTACCTATATTTACTTTGATGATGGCACCGAATTGACCTTTCCCGGGCCGAAGGCTGCTTTGTTAGCTTATGACCGACACTCAGGAAAAGGTTTTGGCCTTGCTGAAAAATGCCTTTATTTACAAGATAAGAGCAAGCTTCCGCCGCAAATAACTCCGGAACAACTTGCGCAGCTCCCATTCGATGGATCACGCAAAAAACCACAGGCGATCTATCTAAAACCTACTCTCCCAGCGGGGACAGTCATCGCTCGTGGCTACATTGACAGTGGTGATCTCATTCTTGTGGACAAGGTTTCCTATCATTTCCGCCGGCCAACAAGAGGTGAGGTATTTGTTTTTGATACGCGCGAAATTTCCTACATCCAGTCTCAGCCAAACCCTGGATCACATTACATTAAGCGCTTGGCGGGAACGCCGGAAGATGAACTGCAAGTCCAAGGCAATGATCTCTACATCAATGGCGGAAAAGCAGCTGAAGCGGGCTTCCTAAAAGTCATGAGCCAAGAAAACGGCTATCGGGGCTACGACCCGAACGGTCGCCTCGCCAACCGAAAGGTTTTCAAAGCACGGAAATCCAACATCCCCGGCATGAATGAATATATAGCTCTGGGTGACAACAGCTACAACTCCTCAGACTCTCGCACCTGGGGAACGGTCAAGGAATTTAACGTCATCGGACCCGCGGCGTTCTCACTCTGGCCATTCTCCAGCGGCCACTGGGGAACGATTAAATAGTGATCTATGAATAGTGAATTCACATCCTGTTAAATCATCCCCGGCATTCACTATTCACAATTTCTTATGGCCTCTTCGGAAGAAATTACCAAAAAAGCAAAATCGAACCTCGCATTTGCACTCACCTGCCTGCCGAAACAACGCAAGCAGGACATGGTGGTCTTCTACGCCTTTTGTCGCGTCATTGACGACCTTGCCGACGACCCGGATATTCCGATACAGGAAAGACGAAAAGGCCTAACACGTTGGAAGAATGGCATTGTTGATGGCTTCGACCAGCCCGATGAGTTAGAGACAGAAGTTACTGAAATGATCGAGCGGCACTCGATATCACACCAGCCGTTTCTTGACCTCATTGAGGGCTGTGAATCCGATCTTGAACCACAACGTTTTCAAACGTGGGAAGAATTAAAAGGATACACCTACCGTGTAGCAAGTTGTGTCGGCATCATCTCCACGCACATATTCGGCTGCACCCACCCGGATTCACAAAAATACGCAGTAGCTCTCGGGCACGCCCTGCAAATCACCAATATCCTCCGCGACGTCGGTGAGGATCTACAAAATGGTGGCCGGATTTATTTACCGTTAGACGACATGATTCGGTTCCAATACAGTGAGCGCGATCTGGTTGGGCGCGTTCACGATGGTCGTTTCATGGCGATGATGGCTTGGCAATCAGATCGAGCTGAAGCCCTCTATCAGGAGGCGGTCGACCACCTTCAACCGGAGGACACCAAAGCGCTCAAAGCAGCCGAGGCGATGCGAAAAATCTACCACACTCTGCTGAAAAAGATGAAAGCAGACGGCTTCCGAGTTTTCGATAGACGTTACCGACTTTCCAAGGTGAAGAAAACAGCCATTCTTATCTCCACCCTGATGTCGTAATCAGGTATTTCTTGATAGCCAATCACTTGAATCAGGGTATAGTGTTCCCCGTTCAACTCATCAATCACACTATCATATCATCATGAAGATCAGATTTATTTTCGGAATTGCCGCCCTCGCAATCAGCTTAAGCTCATGCGCGGATGTTCCCGGCACATCTAACAACCCTGGCTCATCCGGCGCAGAGGTTCCAGCACCTAGAATCAACATCGCTAAAGTACCCACGGGTCACCCGCACCCTGAAGGCAAGGCCAACATGGTCGTCAGCCCATACCGTCCGTATAACGTCATCGACATCAAAGGATATCGCAGTGGCGATATCGTGGGCGATCCATCCACAGGCAAGGCCCACCCCACCACAGGTGTACTTATCCCTGGGACGGCAAAGTGTTTCCGTATTCCGTAAACCGATCAACCACCTCTTGAAAAAATCCTCCCTTACGCACGATCCTGCCGGGAGGATTTTTTGTATCTTTTCTACAACTCATTTCGCCTGCCCGTGTTTCACACGCACGATCCTGCCAAGTAGGTTTTTTGTATAGTCACGCCCCAGTAAATTCATCAATCCATGATACGATCACATCATGTTAAAAACGCCCGTGTCCCTACACAGGTTGTCTTGTTGGGGATGTTACCCTTTCTCAGCGCGTGCCAACCAGGAGGAAAACCCACAGCACAAACACAAGTCAGCATCCCGTCCGCATGGAAGGCCTCAGGAAGCAGCACTTCTTCACGCATCAGCTCCGGCTGGGTCAAAGACCTTAATGACAACCAGCTCAACAAGCTCGTCAACGAGGCGATGAAACAAAACCCCGACTTGCTCGCCACTTCCGAGCGGCTCAAGGCGGCGCGTGCCGGACTCATACGCGCTCGAGCCAATCGAATGCCATCTCTAGATGCCTCCGGCTCCGGCAGCAGATCTCGCACAAACCAGGAAGCAGCCGGTGGCACCCGAACCTACTCGTCCAGTCGTAGAGTTTCCATAGGTGTTAGCTGGGAACTCGATTTATGGGGTCGCCTACGCAACCTGCACACCGCCGCAAAAGCCGACTACGATACCACGGTTGCTGATTTGCGCGGCACCCGTCTATCACTCGCCGCCAATACTGCCAGCCTCTGGTATGACCTCATCAGTTCCGAGAATCAGGTGCAGCTTGCCCGGGAAACGCTCACCAGCTACCGGAAAGTGGAAAAAATCATCGAGCGCAATTACAAGGCTGGTACCGCACGAGCACTCGCACTCCAGCTGTCACGGAACAACGTCTTCAGTGCAGAACGCATCCTCAGGTCGCGACTGCAAAGGCGTGACGACGCCCGCAGGAATCTGGAAATCGTTTTGGGTCGCTATCCAAGTGGAAAAATAAGCGCCCCTACCACACTTCCCAATATCCGGCGCGAGATACCTGCCGGACTACCAGCCGGACTATTGAGCCGCCGCCCCGACCTCGTTCAGGCACGAAAGCGTCTTGAGGCATCGTTTCATCGTGCGCTTGCCGCGCAAAAGAGCTTGCTCCCCACACTCAGGCTCACGGGCAGCAGCGGCACCACATCCAACAGCTTCCCCAACCTCCTCGATCCAGGATTTTTGCGATCATCCATCGCCGCATCCCTGGGACAATCCATTTTCGAAGGTGGTTCCCAGCGAGCGGACGCACGCGCCGCCGTCGCACGCAACAAAGCCGCTGTCCACGACTACACCAGAATCGCACTACGCGCTTTCCGGGAAGTAGAATCCGCACTTGCCTCCGAAAGCTCACTCAAGCAACAAGAGCACTTTCTAAGAAAAGAACTGCAACAAGCCGCGCTAGCTGAGAGACAGGCAGAACGTGACTATGCAGAAGGGGTTGACGGCGTGGATATCATCGATTTGCTCGAATCCCAGCGTCGGGCCTCCAACGCCCGCAGCTCACTCATTGATCTGCAAAATCGGCGCATTCAGAACCGTATCAATCTCCACCTCGCCCTCGGAGGTGATTTCAGCACACAATAACCCAACCCCGACGCTCTACCTCAAACTCTGATCTCCACTCGTGCGCCTGCTACTCCACATATTGATCCCCTTGGCAGTTATCCTGCTGGGTGTCATCGGCTTTTCCACCTTCAAGGGGCTGGAACACATCAATATTTTCGGACGCGAGCTGGGTGAGGAGAAAAAAAACAAACCCGCACGCAAACCCGGCGCCCCAAAAATAAAGCGACCCGCCTTCCGCACCACCGCTATCCCGCTCGAAGCCCAGGATTACACCATTCATCTACTGAGCCAAGGCGAGGTCCGCACTCACAACGCGACCACCCTGACCGCTCAGGTCAATGGACGCATCTCAAACATTTCCGACAAGTTTGAAGACGGTGCCTTCTTCAAAAAAGGAGATATCCTGTTGGAACTGGACCCGGCAGACTACAATACGGAACTCGCATCCTCTCAAGCAGTGCTGGCACGCGCCGAAGCTACCTTCGCCCAGGAAAAAGCCCGTGCAAAACAGGCATTACTCAACTGGAAAGACGCAGGCTTCACCGAGGAACCCAGTGACCTCGTCCTACGCAAACCCCAGCTACGCCAAGCGGAATCGTCCGTGATCTCAGCCCAATCCGCCGTCCAGCGCGCCCAACGCAACCTGGAACGCACCAAGGTGAAGGCACCCTACGATGGTCGTGTAAGCAGCCGCAGAGTCGGGCTTGGACAGCAAGTCGGCGGTAGCACCGCCCTTGGTGACATCTTCTCCACCGACTTCGCCGAGGTCAGGCTGCCACTCACCACACGCGACCTCCAGTATTACACCCCTCCCCAGAAACCCGGTGAACGTGGCAAGGAAAACAACATCACCTTCACCTCCATCCTCACAGCCTCCAATGAAAAATGGCAAGGCACCATCCTGCGCACCGAGGGCGAACTGGACAAAAACTCAAGGCAGCTCTTTGTAATCGCGCGGATCGACGACCCCTTTGCCCTTAAGTCCAAGGCCTACCCACTCTACGTCGGACAACCCGTACGAGCCACCATTCCCGCCAGGGAATTGAAAGATGTCTTCATCATTCCACGCGAGCACATGAGTGGCCTGAACCAAATCCTGATCGTGCGTGAAGGCACATTCAAACGCATTGAAATCGAACCCATCTGGTCGGGGGAACATACCGTCGTCACACGTGATGGCATCGAACCTGGTGACCAGTTGACAACCTCACGGTTCCCTTACGCCCCCGATGGAGCCCCCGTCGAAATCATTGCCGATCCAAAAGCCCTCAAAAAAAGCAAGGGCCACACAGGTAACTCAAAAAGCTTCGGCCATAGTAACGTCCGCCGAGGCAAGTAACGCTCCATCGTCCTCCGAACAATGATCCGCTGGTTCGCTCGCAACGACTACGCTGCCAACTTCCTGATGGTAGCCATCCTGCTTGCGGGGGCCTACGCGGTGTTCTTCAAAATACCCACCGAGGTCACACCCTCCTACCGGATGTCCGAGATCTGGGTAGACATCAACCTCCGCGGAGGCGCCCCCAGTGAGGTCGAACAAAAAATTGTTATCCCGGTTGAAAATGCCCTCCAAGGCTTCGCCGAAATCAAAGCCATCAAAGCAGAGGCTATGCGCGGCAAGGGACGCATCCGCATCGTGGTCAAAGACGACGTCGATATCGATAAACTACGGACAGAAATCGAATCCCGCATCGATGCCATCAACACCTTCCCCTCCGAAGTCGATCCCGCACGGATCCGCATACCCGACACCGCCAGCTGGATGGAAGTCATCTCCGTCGTCATCTCCGGAAAAATGTCCGAGCGCGATCTCCAGGAAGCTGCCAGACAGGTGCGTGACGAACTCACGTCCATGCCCGGCATTTCCAATTGCGAGATCCTCGGGGCGCGCACCAGACAGATTAGCATCGAAATCAAGAAAGAGATCCTGCGCGACTACGACCTGACAATCAGCCAGGTGTCACGCGCCATCCGCCAGAACTCGGTAAACCTCTCAGCAGGCACCATCAGCGACGAAAGTGCCCGAGTCATCCTCCGCTCATCCAACCAGGCGATGGATCGGCGCGAGTTCGAAAACATCATCGTCACCCGTAGCAACGGCGCTGAAATCCGACTCGGCGACATCGCCAGAGTGCATGACAGTTTCGACGACCAACGCAAAGTAACCCGCTTCAATGGTGAGCTGTGCTCCATCGTCGAAGTCAAACGCCAGAGCGATGAGAATGCTCTGAAAATTGCCGATCTAGTTCACGAATACGTCAGAAATGCTCACGAAAATTTCCCTGAAGGCGTGAAGCTGTCGACCTGGGATGACGACTCTGTAAGCCTGCGCGGCCGAATCTCCACCCTGTTCTGGAACTTGCTCCAGGGTAGTATTCTCGTTTTCCTGCTGCTTGGAATCTTCCTCCGCCTATCGCTCGCCTTCTGGGTGGTATTAGGCGTTCCTGTGAGCTTTGCAGGCGCACTGATGCTCATGCCCCACCTAGGCATCACCGCCAACATCATGAGCCTGTTTGGCTTTATCATCGTGCTCGGCATCGTCGTCGATGATGCCATCGTCACCGGTGAACATATCTTTTCCAAACTCAAGACCGGGATGGATCCACTTGAAGCCACCGTTACCGGCGCCAAGGAAATCGCCGTGCCAGTCACCTTCGGCATCCTCACCACCGTGGTCGCATTCGCACCACTGGCATTCCAGACCGGCTGGATGGGCAGTCTAGCCAAACAGATTCCCTACGTCGTCATACCCGTGCTCATCTTCTCGCTGGTGGAGTCGAAACTTGTTCTGCCCTCCCACCTCAAGCATCTGAAAATCAACCGCCAGGGCAACGGCATGGTCACCAAACTCCAACGCCGGGTGAGTCAAGGGCTCGATTTCATCATCGCACGCATCTATCAGCCATTGCTCGATCTCTGCGTGCGCTGGCGCTATATCACCTTGTCACTCTTTGTCGCCCTCGGACTCGGCTGCCTCGGATTCTGGATGAGCGGCATCATGGGATTCCAATCGGTCCCATCCGTCGACCGCTACTTCATCTACGCCCAGCTGCGGATGGAGGATGGCACCACATTCGACCAAACTGCCGAGCGTATTCAGGAAATCACCGACGCTGCATACACGCTGAAAGACAAGTTCACCGATGGTGAAGGCGGCCCCACTCTAATCGGAAACATCATGGGTTCAACTGGTGGCTGGCCAAGCTGGGGACGCTCAGATGAAAAAAACGGCTACGTCCTGGTGGAAATCGTTCCACCCGGAAGCCGCAAATACCCCGGCCCGGTCAACAAGGAAATCGCCGATGCCTGGAGAGAGGCCGTTGGCGAGATTCAGGGAGCGCGGTCATTCAGCATCCGCACCGAACGCTCCGGCGGCACCTACATGAAGGAACGTGAGGACGTGGAAATCGAACTCCGCGGAAGCAATGACGAAGCCATGGCCGCAGTCGCCAAAAACGTCGAGGAGGCCCTCGAAGAAGTTGAAGGCGTACGCCACGCCTCCACCAGTATCGAGCGCCAACAGAACGAATTTCAGGTAAAGCTGCTCCCCTACGGCAGGGACCTCGGACTCACTCAGGAAAGCCTCGCCAGACAAGTTCGCAGCGCCTTCATCGGCGAAGAAGCACAGCGCATCCAACGCGGCGAAGACAACATCCGCGTCTATGTCATGCTGCCAGAAGATCAGCGCGAATCACTCGCCACTCTGGATGACCTGCGTATCTCATTACCCAATGGCTCCACCACCAGTTTGGCATCCGTGGCCTCTATCACCCGGGGCCTGACCCCACCCAGCATCACCCGCAAAGACGGCTCCCGCGTGCTTACCGTCTCAGCGTCCCCCATGGATTCAAGCGTCAGCATCGGCAGCATCGGCAAAGCCATCACCCCCAAACTCGAAGAACTGACTTCAGCCAAAGCAGGTGTCACCTGGCGATTCGCCGGTATGCTCGCCGAGGATGCAGAAAACAAAAAACGCATCTGGTTTTCTGCCGCACTCCTCATTTTCACCCTCTACGCCCTGCTCGCCATCCCATTCCGCTCGCTGCTGCAGCCGTTCTTTGTCCTGCTGGCCGTTCCTTTCGGTGCTGTAGGCGCGATTGCAGGTCACATTTTGTTAGGACTCACACCTTCCTTCCTCAGCCTGTTTGGAATGCTCGCCCTCGCTGGGGTGGTGGTGAATGACTCCCTCGTCATGGTCGACTTCACCAACAAGAAACGCCAGGAAGGGGCCAATGCCTACGATGCCGTGATCCACTCAGGTGCCGCACGATTCCGCCCGATCATGCTCACATCGATCACCACCTTTGCCGGCCTACTGCCGCTGATCTTCGAACGCTCGATCCAAGCCCAGTTCCTGATCCCGATGGCGGTCTCCCTCGCCTTCGGCATCCTCTTCGCCACCGTCATCACCCTCTTCCTCATCCCCTGCGCCTACCTCGCCACCGAGGACATCAAGGGAGCATTCGGCAAAATGTTCGGATGGTATACAAAGCCATTCCGAAAGGAATAGGCGTGCCAAACCATTCCGCAAAGAATAGGGGTGATTTTTTGGCAGGCTTCGGTTTAGGATGCGCCTAGCCCATGGACTCCCTCTTTCCAGAATCTCTACCTGCCGCGTCCGGCCCTACTGAGACACGTAGCGATGCTCCACTGGCTGCAAGAATGCGCCCGCGCACACTTGCGGAAGTCGCCGGGCAAAAACACATCTTGGGCGAAGGCACGCTTCTGCGACGCGCTATCGAAGCCGACCGATTTTCCTCGCTGATCTTCTACGGCCCGCCAGGAACCGGCAAAACCACCCTGGCGACCGTCATCGCGAATACCACCAACTGCCGCTTCGAAATGCTCAACGGCGTGGAGTCCAATGTCGCCGAAATCCGGGAAAAAATCGGTCAGGCGCAAAAATGGCGACAACTACGCGACCAAACAACCATCCTCTTCATCGACGAAATCCACCGCTTCAACAAAGCCCAGCAGGACGTCCTCCT
>JARFPV010000098.1 GCA_029288115.1 Akkermansiaceae bacterium
GGTATAGAAGTGAAACTGCATGAGTCTCCATGGCGTTATGAGCAGATGGAAAACCCGATCGTTATCACTCTGGGAGCTGGCCAGCACACACCACTGTGGGTAAACAAAAAACGTGTGCCGTTGAATAATCTTGAGGGTGAGATCAAACGCCTGCGCAATGAGGAGGGGGGCGAGGCCATCACAACCGCCGTGCTGAAATCCGATGTCAGCGTGCCCAGTGGAGTTGAGAAAGAGATTATTGATAGGATAAAATCAATGGGTCTGAACTGCGGGTTGCTTTATAAGCCAGCAGGCAACAAGTGAAACAGGGTGTATTTTCTAAGTAACAAAAAGCGGAAGCGAGATCGAGATGCGGGTCTCGTTTTCCATTGGCGCGGTGATAAAAAACATCATCTCGGAAAATTGATTGCACTGATGGTTGCAGCAAGCTGCTTTGGGTTTGTGGCCTATGCAGTGCGTATCGAAGGCCCCAAACAGCCGCTTGTTTCCAAACGGACCGGCACAATTGTCATGCTTAATGAGGACGACCCCAATTGCCGCCGACTTATGTTGCAGATCGAAGAAAAGTCTCCATTCCCATCGCGATGGGACCCTGCTCATGATGGGTCAACACGTGACCGTGTCTCTGCTTTGGCTGAATCGGTGATGGGTAAGGCATGGGAATATAAACCTGAGCTGCGGAAGCTGCCACCGCGTTCTGAGGAGTCCACTCGATTGACATCAATTCTTGAACCCAATGCAGGTTTGGTAACGGGGATGATGCATGTTTGGCGACAAGACCTGAGTGCGTCCGATACACCTGTAGCAGCGGATCTTTTTGTTAGGGCAGCAGTGACTGCAAAGGGAGATCTGGACAAACGTCTGATTCAACCGGATTGGACATTGCCGGCGAACCTTGTGACAGAGGACTGGTTCGGACAGTCATTCCGCTTTATGCTCGGCGTGGATGAAGACGGCATCGTCCGCAGTTGTGTGCCGCTTCCAGGTGGTTCTACGGGGGCGATCCGGGCAACCGATAGGCAAAAGGAGCTTGCTGTTTGGGTCCGCACCCAGCGATTTAAACCGACAGCTCAAAAGGGGGTGGCTTTCGGGGAACTGCAATTACAAATCGAAGCCACACGCGAGAGGTAAGAGGATGATAGACATGACCATGGAAGACTTCCTGCTTTGGGTGATTGGTGTCCCAATGGTGGGGATTGCCTTGGTGACATTGGTCGCGGGAATGAGGCGACGTGCACGAAAGCGTAGTTTGAAGCAACAAATCGTGCGTTGCCGGATTTGCGGTCATCTCTACAAGGACAAATCACGGGATAAGTTCCCAGAGTGTCCGGAATGTGAGAGCATGAATGAACGTGGGAGGTCGCGCCGCCTCGGTTGACTGTGAGTAACCGCGCCGTGAACATCTAGCAATTCCGATGCCGGAGTTTCGATGGATGGGGCTTGCACTTTGGTTCTTCTGCGGGATAATGCGCCACTTCCACGAGGTGCCACTGAGTGCCAGAAGGGAGTTAATAATCCATTGAAATATCCACATGAACGATCGTCGAGTAGTCATCACAGGAGTCGGGGTGCTTAGCCCCCTTGGAAATGATCTGCAGAGCACCTGGGAAGGTCTTAAGGCAGGGAAGAGCGGAATCGGGGAGATCACACTGACGGATCCGGAGCCGTATCCGTGCAAAATTGCTGGAGAGGTCAAGGACTTCGAGGCAGGTCCTTGGTTTAATAATCCTAAGGACGCCCGCCGTGCTGACCGCTATGCGCAGTTTGCCATTGCCGCTTCAAAAATGGCGATCAGCGACGCCGGACTGGATGACGAGGGCATAGATCGCAATCGCGTCGGAGTCATGGTCGGTAGTGGTATTGGTGGTCTTGGCACACTTGAAAACGAACACACCAAACTGCTCAACCGTGGGGCGTCGCGGGTCTCACCATTTGTGATTCCGATGATGATTTCCAATATCGGCAGTGGTATCCTTTCGATGGAGTATGGCTTTGGCGGACCCAATATGGTGATCGTCACTGCTTGTGCGACGGCCAACCACAACATCGGTGAGGCATGGCGCATGATTAAGTTTGGCGACGCAGATGCCTTTGTTTGCGGTGGTGCAGAAGCGAGTATCCTGCCGATGGGTCTTTCTGGATTCAGTAACATGAAGGCACTTAGCACCCGTAATGATGAGCCTGAGCGCGCATCACGTCCATTTGACACCGGCCGTGACGGCTTTGTCATGGGTGAAGGGGCAGGGGTTGTTTGTATTGAGGAATATGAGCACGCCAAAAAACGTGGTGCCACTATCTATGCGGAACTCGCTGGCTATGGCATTAGCGGCGACGCCTACCACATGACATCGCCACATCCCGAAGGTGAGGGTGCTGCACGCTGCATGGACATGGCTCTGCAACACGCACAGATGAACCCGGAAGAGGTCACCTACGTAAACGCCCACGGCACATCGACTCCACTTGGTGACATTTGTGAAACCAAGGCGATTAAGAAATCCTTCGGGAATCACGCCAAGGACAACCTCATCGTTAGCTCAACTAAATCCATGACTGGTCACCTGCTGGGTGCCGCTGGTGGTGTGGAGCTTGCTGCCTGCCTGATGGCGATCAAGGACAACGTCATTCCTCCAACCATCAACCTCGAGGACCAGGATCCGGAGTGTGATCTGGACTACACCCCGAACACCGCCCGGGAGGTCGAAGTGAAGAGCGCATTGAGTAACTCGTTCGGCTTTGGTGGCCACAACGCCAGTGTGCTTGTGAAGCAAATGGACTAAGTCTGAAGGCATGCAACACGTTTACCACCGTCGCGTTCACTTTGCTGATACCGATGCGGCGGGTGTGGTGCATTTTTCCCGGCTGCTGTGTTACGCTGAGGAAGCGGAACATGAGTTGTTAGAGGGGCTCGGTATTCCGTTGCTGGCTGACGGTGGCTGGCCGCGTGTGCATGTGGATTGCAGCTATAATTCGCCGGCGCGCATGGGGGACCGTGTGGAGGTTTCACTTGCTGTGGAAAAACTCGGCAAGACTTCTGTCACATGGGTATTTTCAATGACCGTTGATAGCCGGAATATTGCTACGGGAAGCATGAGAACGGTCCGTGTCGACGGGGGAGGAAGCCCAGTGGAACTTAATGACTCTTGGCGAAATCTGCTACTTGGCTAGCTGTTCGCGTAGCATGGTTAGGACGACGTGATAGGAGATCGTCAGGCTCTTTGCTGAGACGATGTCTATGTTATCACCCTCCTGATGCCACCAGTGACTGTGTGCAAAATCCGCACCAATGATGTCGATGGTAGGCACTCCTGCTTTGTTCATGTAAACATGGTCGTCAATGATCGGCTGGTCTGCCATACCGAAGCGTTTTTCATGTCCGTGCTTTGTAGCAGCGCGCATTAAGGACTCGTAGAGTTCCGGTGGGCTGTCTGAGGGCACCGCGATTTTGAGGTCTTTATGCCCCACCATATCCAGTAGAATTCCGAACTGTGGCTTTGGTTTTCGCTGATAGAGAGTGTGTGAGTAGAAACGGCTTCCGTAGAGGCCGTCCTCGGGAGTGATGTTTTCGCCAAATGCCTCTTCACCGTCGAAAAAAACAATTTCAAGCTGTTTCGCCAGCTCAGGGTTCTCAGTGCCAAGGGTAGTAGCTAGTTCAATGATCAGGGCACAGGCGGATGCGGCATCATCGGCACCCAGAAAATCTGGGATGCCGGGGATTCTTTTAGAGTCGAGGTGGGCGCAGAGAATCCCCTTAGTGGGAAGTTTGAGTAGGTCATCAAGTGAGGAAAGCTCGCCTGGTTGGTAACGGGCAATCAGGTTGGTAAACGTGCGCTTGCCCTCCGGGGTGTCGCGCTGCTTTTGCTGCACCATAGTGCTCCAGCCATGCTTGGACAGCTGCTCCGCGATGTATTGCTGGGAATTTTTAAGTCCATCGGACTCTACGGTGCGGGGGCCAAACTCAAGGATCGCCTCGGTGTACGCATAAGCGGACTTGCCGTGTACATCAGCGTGGGCGCCCAGCCAGTACCAGAGCCCGAACCCGATGCCTGACAGCACTATGATGATACAAATGATCTTCGCATTCATGCCAAGCAATGAAAATGCATTAGAGCTGGATTCCTAACAAGTCGAGCACTCGTTGGAGGTCTTCATTGCCGTAGTAGACCAGCTCGATTTTTCCTTTTTTCGGATTGTGCACAATTTTGACGTCGGTGGCGAAGCGTTCACGCAAGCTGTCCTGAATCTGTTTGATGACAGCATCCGCCTCACGACTGGTCGATTGTTTGGTGGTGGCTTTTTTCGGATTGGCGAGTTCCTTGACGAGTTTTTCCGCAGCGCGCACGGTGAGGTTTTTCTTAAGGATCTGATCGGCGGCTAGCCTTTGAATTTCATGGTCTTTGAGGCTAAGGATTGCCTTGGCGTGGCCCACGCTCAATCTTCCTCCTGCCACGTGATCCTGAATGCTGGGATCTAGCTCAGTAAGGCGCATGGCATTCGCCACAGCTGCACGGGACTTGCCGACGCGTTTGGCGATCGTGTCCTGCTTCATGTCGAATTCCTTGGCTAGACGCACGTATCCTCGTGCTTCCTCGATCGGATCAAGGTCCTTGCGCTGGATGTTTTCAATGAGTGCCATTTCCAGCACCTCGTGATCGGTCGCTTCACGTATACGGACGGGAACTGCATCAAGACCAAGCTCTTTGGATGCACGCCAGCGGCGCTCTCCCGCGATGAGTTCGTAGTTGCCATTCACCTTACGCACAATCAACGGCTGGATAATGCCGTGTTCGCGAATTGATTCCATCAGCTCATCGAGCTGACCTTGTGCAAAATGTTTCCGCGGCTGCAATGGGCTGGGAACGATGCGATCGATGGGGATATGTGAATCCGCAGGCAAGGCATCCGTTTTCTGCTCTCCACCTGTCTCGGTAGGTTGCTTTTTAATCAGTGCGCCCAATCCTTTTCCCAATGCCTTTTTCGCCATAGGCAGGCATCATAAGGACATCGAGAGTCGCATTGCAAAGACTAATTATCGCGGAGTAGCAGAAAATTTGTTTTCATAGTGATGGCTCTTTTTCGCATGACTTGACTTTTTGCTCCTCTGAGGAGATGAATAACGGCGCAGGATGAAAATACAATTGATAACATGCTGTCTCGCTGTGTTAGCGTTGATGGAAATGTCACACGCACAGGGTAGGGTTGCGGTAGCTCCTGCTGTGGCAGTTTCCGCCCAGGTTGCTGTGCAAAAACTGGGGCAGGAGATGATGAAAGGAAATTTCGAATACGGTCAGCAGCGTATGTATCCGAGGTGGAAACGTCGACTAGCCAAACGCTACGGCGGTATGGAGAAACTAAACGCTGCGCTTGCTTCAGCCGCTCAGCAGAAAATCAAGATGCGTTTGTCTGTGGTGGCATTTCAAGCGGCACGCCCTACATCCTTCTTTAGTGTCTGGCGTGCCAAGAAAATTGACCCAAAGACCAATTTGCCGATGAAGGATGCCGCAGGTAATTTCATCATTGTTGAGCACTGGCTTTCTTTCGTGCCCACCACTACGCGGGTAAAAATTCCCGACCCTGATCAAGGTGGCAAGATGCGTGTACTGGAAGAACAGAGCTACACCACCGCTATTTCAGAAAAGGGCACCAACGACTGGTATTTCATGACCGGTCTGACACCGACTATTCAAGATCTGCGCGGTATGTTTCCAACTTTGCCGCCTAAAAAAGATGAGCTAGGTCTGCCTCCATCCAGCGCCCGCGAAATTAAATAACCTATCATAATGTCTAAAAACAGCAAGCTCGAGAGCGAAGCAAAACTCGTAAAAAAGCTGAAAAAACTCTACCAACGCGCTGACAGTGATCTTTGTGAGGTGCGGGGATCTGAGATTCACGGCCGCGGTGTTTATGCGACTCAGGATATCGACGAGGAAACGGAAATCATCGAATACGTCGGCGAGCCAATTAATAAGGAAGTCAGCGAAGATCGTGCTTGGGAGCAGTATGCCCGACACGAGGAACATGGTGATGCGGCGGTCTACATCTTTACGCTTGATGAGCAATGGGATATCGATGGCAATGTGCCATGGAATACGGCACGCCTAATCAATCACTCGTGTGATCCGAATTGTGAAGCATGGGTTGTTGGGAGAAAAATATTCATCTACTCGATTCGCGATATCAAGGAGGGTGAGGAACTTACATTTGACTACGGTTTTGACATCGATTGCTACGAGGACCACCCGTGCCGCTGTGGTAGCGAGAATTGTATCGGTTACATCGTGACTCAGGACCAATGGCCGGAGCTGAGAAAACGTATCGCTGCTAAGGAGGGTGAATTGCAGAACGTCTAATATTTTTATTCCATGACATACTCAGAGCGCCTCGCGCACCGCATCCAATCCGTTGGCTCCCGTCTTTGCGTCGGGATTGATCCTCGCCCTGAACAATCTGGTGGCATTGATGCCGTTCCGGATTTTCTGAACCGTCTCGTTGGAGAGACCGCCGAATACGCGGCTGCCTTTAAGCCGAACATGGCATACTTTGAGGCGATGGGCCTGCGTGGCATTGAAATTCTGCAGGAAATGCTCGCTGACATGCCTGAAGAAGTGCCTGTCATTCTGGATGCCAAGCGATCAGATATCGGCGAAACACAGAAGTATTACGCGAAGTCGTATTTTGAGAACTGGAATGTTGATGCCGTTACGCTGAACCCGTTTCTTGGCTATGATTCGATCGAACCCTTCCTCGATTGGCAGGGGAAAGGGGTCTATTTGCTTGCTGTGACTTCGAATGCCGGCAGTGCCGATTTTCAACGCCAGAAGCTTGACGACGGAAGATTCGTGTTTGAGCTGGTTCAGGAGCTTGGTAAGCGCGCAGCTGGAGAAAACCGCGCTACTGATGTGGGGTATGTTGTCGGTTTGACCAACGCCAGCGAAGAGGTGTTAGCTCGTATTGCCGATAGTCCACTGCTTATCCCGGGACTCGGAGCTCAAGGGGGGGACCTTAATAGCCTCGCTGGAAAAAACCGGACTGCGCCAGATGTCGTGAACGTTTCACGCGGTATTAGCTATGCCGAGCCCGAGAAGTCATTCACAGAGAAAGCCAAGGCGTGGAGTGAGCAACTTGCGGTTTAGCGGCTGCGCTTTTATTACTGTGGCTGTAGTATTTTTATCTGGCCAGCCATCCACTGGCTGAATTTTTCCATGCCGCTGTCGCCTAAGTGATATCCGTCCCAGAAATCCTCCTCGGTCATGCCTTCGATCTCGCGGGCGTCGAGTAGTTTCATTCCATGCCGTTCGATAAGTGCAACTGCCTCCGGGTGCAGCGGCCATACTTCAGGTTGAGGCATCGGCACGAACCAAATTTCCACTCCATGTTTTTTGCAGGTCTCGATCAACCGCTGCATGCGTGAAAATGTTTGCGTATTCACACTTGTATTGGCCTTGAGTGCCGCCTTTCGCTCTGCAGCGGCACGGACGAGGTCGTTGTTCCTATTCAATCCATTGTTGTAGTCGCTCACAATCCCGGATAGCAGTTTCAGCTGGTGCTCTGGTTGATCGCCCTCAAGCGCACTGAAGTGGCATAAGGTGGATTGGGCAATCCGGTGAAAGTCACCGAGATCACGACTCCACAACTCAGGGAAATCATCCATGGCAACGAAATGACGAGATAGCCTGCGCAACTTGATGGGCTCTTGATCATGGATGTGGTGTGCCACAAACCCCACAACGAGTATATCAGGGTGTTGTTGCGAATCCTCAAAATAGCGTTTGTAAAGATAGACCCAGTCCAGCATGGCGGTGCCCACCGGAGTGATTTTTGCAGATGCGATTTCAGGACCTTCAACTTCGATCAGACTGTCGGCTACTATCTCTTCATCCAGTCCGGCTCTCATCAATGAGTTACCAAAAAATATCACGTTCGGTAATTTCTTTTCCCCAGCCTCCTTTGCTGTCCCATCGATGATGTCTGGAAACGCATGAATATGCTCGCGATCGGAATCGATGGTCGGTGCCATGATTCTCGCTACGATTTCCATTCCGATTACGAATAGCACCACCACGGCGACGACACGCATTTCCTGACGTATCGAAGGCGCGCGCTTATCTGTCGGAAGCGCGTCATAGTCGTGATGGTTTTTTGCCATTTCAGAGATTGTTAAAATTGGAAATAGATGAACTGGCCAAATACTGGCGGAGGAAAAAGGATGAGCATGAAAACGAAATAGCAGTAGATTGCGGCACGCCACCCCCAGGGCACAATCTCGAGTCGGCGAAGCGTGTGTTTCTGCTCCAGCCATATTTCATAGATCATGAGTGGAATACAGAAGAATGCCAGCATGCCCAGTCCGTAGCGGGATAGTGAGGTCATCTCTTGTTGCGTGAAGATCATCGTGAGCATGTCCCAAGCTTGCGGTAGGGTGTCGGCCCGGAAGAACAGCCAGGTCAGGCAGACGATATGGAAAAACCAAATGGTCGCAAGCGCCCGGCCCCAGAGACCGGATAGTTTGACTGATTCCGGTAGCGCTCGATAGATGCAGAGGATCAGTCCGTGGATGCCGCCCCAGATGAGAAACGTCCATCCAGCGCCGTGCCACAGCCCCCCAAGAAGCATGGTGAGCATCAGGTTGCGATAAATTTTGTAGGTGCTGCAACGGTTGCCTCCCAGAGGGATGTAGAGGTAGTCGCGCAGCCAGGACGACAGCGAGATATGCCATCGTTGCCAGAAATCAGATGGATTACGCGCCAGATAGGGCATCCTGAAGTTGGTCATCAGATCAATGTTCAGCCACTTCGAGACCCCTCGTGCAATCGACGAGTAGCCTGCAAAATCGCCATATATCTGGAACGCGAAGCAATAGACTCCGACCAGGGCATCGGTGCCGGTGATTTCGTGGCTCTGTGCGCTGAAGATGCCATCGGCAATGAACCCAAGGTTATCACCCACCACGACCTTGAGGAATAAGCCTAAGAGAATGAGGTAAAGTCCCTCCGAGAAGTCGCCAACGCGTTTGCGTCTCGGATGTGTGATCTGTGGCATGAGAGACGATGAACGCTCGATTGGGCCTGCCACCAGCTGAGGGAAATAGGCAACATACAGCGCGAAGTCCGGTAGTGATCGCGTGGCTTTGGTTTTCCCTCGATAGACATCGATGGTGTAAGACATCGTCTGAAAGGTATAAAAGGAAATACCTACCGGTAGGATGATGTTGAGCGTGGACATACTCGCATGGAAGCCTAGCCATGAGAGCATTTCGGCGGTGCTTTCGACAAAAAACCCCCAGTATTTGAAAAAGCCTAGCAATCCTAGGGAAACGGCAGCCGAGATCACCATCAGCCAGCGGTGCGTCTTTTTATTGTCACTTTTCTCAATGCCCAGCGCCGTGAAGTAGTTCACCAGCGTGGTGGTTAGGATGAGAGGTAAGAACCGCCAGTCCCAGCAACTGTAAAAGTAGTAGCTCGCTAACAGTAGTAGGATATTCTGTCCCCGATGCGGCAGTAATCGATACATCACCCAGACCAGGGCGAGGAAAAGCCAGAACGCATAGCTGTTAAAAAGCACGACTCTTCATAATTTCTATTCCTGAAATTCCAAACTCCAAATAGCTAAAAACTAGCCGCTGCATTGACGGCAGCCCTGACATGATCTTGAATCGCTGCAATGGCAGCAACGAACGTCCTGAAGTGGCTCCGCGAGTGTTATCGTGACGACCGCTCACGCACTGGGGTAGGGGACTTCATGTCGGCCAAGGTGCTGCATCGCCGTATTCTTAAGGGGAACGAACAGCTCGCCTCTGCCGATCTTCCTGAAATCGTCCTGCCGCCATCATACGGTGAAAAAGCGGCCCCGCATGCGGCTCTCTACCGCCGTGAGCAGGAAGTTGTTTATGCCTGCTTGTTTCTGTGTGGCACCCATGAAGGGAAGGCAGTGCGTGCTCCGCTCGTTTTCTATCAGGCGGAGTTCTCGCCAGAGAACAACGCAGCGATATCAATTCAGACGAACCGCTGGCGGATCAATCCTCGTGTCCTTGAAATTCTGGAAACAGAATCCGATACACTTTCCAACAATCTCCGCGGAGGTGAATTATCTGAGGGCGTCATTGGGTCCATTCGCGACTGGGCGCAGCAGCATGGAGTCAACGCGGATCCACTCTGGCAATGGCCGCAACTAGCAGACAGAAACACACTCAATGCAGCAGCCAATGAGTCACAGCTCAGCCTGCACCCTGCAGCTGGCGTGGGCATCATTCCGCGCTCCATTTCCTCCCGAGGTGTCCTCGATGAGCTGGATCAGCTCGCTGACTATCAATCTGAATGGTCGCGGCCGTTGCGGATTATGTTAGGCGACGAGGAAATGCATGATTCCGAACCTGAGGATGATTTCATGGCGGTGCCGGCGCTCCTCAGTCAGTCACAGGAACGTATTCTCAAGTCTTCACGTCATCATCCTGTCACTCTTTGCCACGGTCCACCAGGAACAGGGAAATCATTTACCATCGCTGCCATTGCCCTCAACCACGTGGCGCGTGGAGAGAGTGTCCTCGTTGCCTCCCGTATGGACCATGCAGTTGATGTCGTGCAGGAAAAAATCGACACTATGCTTGGTGGTGAGGAAGTGACAGTACGCGCGGGAAGACGAGACCATCTCTCCAAATTGAAGAGATTCATCGAGGCCTGCCTCGCTGGGCAGATGACATCTGACCTCACATCGGAAACGGAATTGAGGCGCATGTTTTCCGAGGTGAAACAAACCATGCGCGACCTTCATGCTGATGAGTTAGAACTCGAAAAAGAGTGGTCCAAAGCACTCGCACGAGGAGAGGTGATGGCAAAACCAAACCCGAATATTCTACAGCGAATCCAGCGCGCTTGGATGGAGCACCGGGTGAAAAATCGCTACCTTCTACTCGAACTAACAGCCCACCTCAACGATCTTTATGTGCAGCGCGAACGCCAGTTGGGCAACTACTTGCGGACACAGCGTAAACATTTGCTTAAGGAGACATTGGCTGTCACCGAAACTAGGCGCGATTTTAAAACGATGCTGGCGGCACTCAGAAAATATCGCGGCAGCGAGCAGGAGCAAATGTTCCGGCGCATGGATGTCACTTCAGTCCTGCACGCCCTGCCGGTCTGGCTGACCAAACTCGACGACCTCCATCGTGTGCTGCCTATGGAAAAAGAGCTGTTCGATGTCGCCATCATCGATGAGTCCAGTCAGTGTGACCTCGCTTCAGTGCTGCCACTGATGCAGCGTGCCAAGCGCATTGTAATTGCAGGCGATATCCGACAATTACGCCACATGTCATTTCTTGCCAAAGCAAGGCAGTCCACCCTTGCTGAGGAACTCGGTGTATCGGAAGAGATGCAGGAAAAATTCAACTATCGTGACGTAAGCCTGATGGATCACGCTACGGCGATGGTTGATAGCCAGAATCAGATTGGATTTCTCAA
Source organism: Akkermansiaceae bacterium (assembly GCA_029288115.1). Taxonomy (GTDB): domain Bacteria; phylum Verrucomicrobiota; class Verrucomicrobiia; order Verrucomicrobiales; family Akkermansiaceae; genus Oceaniferula. The sequence goes on from JARFPV010000098.1 coordinate 11,454, forward strand.
CGAACACTTTCGTAGCAGCCCACGTATCATTGCCTTTAGTAACCAGAGATTCTATCAGAATACCCTTCAGATCATGCGTGAGCGCCCTTGGGAAAAGCAGAGCGATGCGCTGAGGGGCGTGTTTTGTCATGGCACACGCGATGATAATGGGGTGAATGCCGCCGAGATACGTGCCATTGTTCGAAATCTGAGAACATTGCTTAAACAGTCTGCCGACCAAC
>JARFPV010000100.1 GCA_029288115.1 Akkermansiaceae bacterium
CCTTGACGCTTTCTGGAACCAATTGTCCCGAGCGGTCAGGGGCTACATTGAGCAGGAAATTGGCATGGCGGCTATTCGCGATGCGTAGTTGTTTGACGATGTCTTTGGCTGGTTTGGGCTGGTAGCCATGATCCCAGAACCATTTTTTCTCGAGGCACCAGCAGGTTTCTCCGGGCTGGCGGTTGTTTTCAGGGAAGTGGTAGGTTTCGGTGACGTTGATACCTGCGTAGTAATCACCTTTGCGGTCCCAGTCCCACCAGTTGCAACTGAATGTCAGTTTGGGATTCAGGGTGTGAAAAAATTCTTTTGCCTGTTGGGCAGGCATCACGCGTGGGTCGAGTCCATCGTTCCAAACGTAAAAGACATCGGGATATTTTTCGAGTAATTCGGCAATCTGCTTTTTCTGGAATTCGATTTGTTGATCGAGCGAATGGGTTGCCGGATCGCACTCGGGTGGCAGCACCTTGAACTTGCCTTTTACCCGGTCGTCAAAACCTGGATTGCGCCAGCAATAGTAGAGGCCGACCTTGAGTCCACGGCTCTTGAAGGATTTGATGAACTGTGCCACCAGATCTTTTTTGTAGGGGCACTCCGGGTGCATCACATCATAGGTCGTGTATTTGCTATCCCATAGACAGAAACCCGAGACATGCTTCACTGTCAGCACGCCGTAGGTCATGCCGGCGGCTTTGGCGGCATCTGCCCAGGCATCGGTATCGATGGTTTTAACTCCCGGATTGAAAGTTCGAGGATCGACATACCCTGGTACCCATTGAGCGCTATGATAAGTCGCCATGTTATAGTGCAGGAACATGCCGAAGCGCTGATCGAGGAACTGGTGAGCTGGATTTTTTTCGTTGTTAAAATCCTTTGAATTGGATGCTGGAGAATCAGCCGCAGTGAGAGAATTTGCGGCTAGTGCCAGCAATAATAAAATAGTGACACGATTGAACATAGTGGTTCTACGTTTTGTGCAGAACAGTTCTTTCGGGTTTTGAATGGATGAGTTAGGCAGCAGATTTTAGGCACGGTGCGACCTGTAATCATGGTGCTGGCATGGATCAGTCAAAGACTACAACTCCCTTGGCATTGCGACCTGCAAGCATGTCGTCAATGGCTTGATTGAGGTTGTCAATTGAGTATGTCCGGGTGACGAGCTCATCGAGCTTGAGTGCCCCCTCTTGGTAGAGCTCCAGAAGTTTGGGGAAATCCTGTTCAGGTTTGGATTTACCATACAGTGGGTTGAGGTAAATTTTGTCCCACTCAAAAAGATTCATATCGATCTCGATGGTCTCCTCAATGCCCGAAACCTGAACTGCCATCCCTGCATTGCGGATCATGGCGAGTGGGGCGGCACCCAGCGCGGGGATGCCCGTGCATTCGAATGAGTAGTCGGCGCCTCGACCGTCGCAGATCTGTTTAACCTTTTCGGCAGCTTCTAACAATCCAGTGTCATCCGGGGATGCGAGCACTTGATGGGTCGCGCCAAATTGAGATGCCATTTCAAGCCGTTGCTTATTGACGTCCACGGCGATGATTTTTTCCGCTCCTGAAATGCGTGCGCCCTGAATGACGTTCAGCCCGACGCCTCCCGTGCCTAACACGACAGCGCTGCTGCCGGGTTCCATTTGCGCTGCATTGACCGCGGAGCCATACCCGGTCATTACCCCGCATCCGATGATACAGGCGGAGGGGAATGGGATATTGATGTGATTGGGAATTGGGATCACAGCCTCCTGGCGCACCACCGTGTGGCTGCTGAGGGTGCCGATGTTGAAGGATCGCTTAAGTGGTTTGCCATTCCAGAGAGTGGCTTGCGCGTGTGCCATGCCGTGGTCAGGATCGATTCCTGTGACAGGTGAATTTTTTTCGCAAATACTCAGGTTGCCGCTTTCGCATTGGTAGCAGGTTTTGCAGGGAATCGCCCAGTTGAGTAGGACACGATCACCGACCGAGATTTTGGTCACACCCTCACCAACGGCCTCGACAACACCCGCGCCTTCGTGCCCGAGGACCAATTGTTTGCCCCAGGATAACGAGTCGTAGTCGGTGTGGCAGATGCCCGATGCCTTGATAGCCACCAGTACCTCACCCGCTTGTGGTGGGTTGACTTCGATTTGCTCGATGGTGAAAGAGCCTTCGCCATCCGAAACTGCAGCTACTTTCATCGGTCCAGAGTCACGGTGAGATTCTTAAATCCGAGCGCTCGTTCGTAATCGACCTCCTTTTCGATACTTCTCTCTGCTGACAGCTGGGTGATCGATTGCAGTTCGCTGAGTTTCTTGAGGAGAGATCGGATAATGAGTCGTGCGTGGATGGCACCGAGGCAGTTATGTGTGCCGTTTCCAAATGCAATATGCGGGTTGGGTTTACGATCGAGTTTGACCTCCTCGGGCGAATCAAAGACGGTTTCATCAAAATTGGCAGAGGCCCAGTTGAGAGCCACGCGAGAATCGGCCTCGACCTCAACACCATGGACATCGGTTGTTACGGGGCAGACTCGGCCGATCTGAGTGATCGGGGAGATGTAGCGCATCAGTTCCTCCGTCGCGGTGATGACCAATTTCGGGTTATCTCGAAGTGCTGCCAACGCCTCTGGATGCTCAGACAAATAGGCGATGGTCGAGCTGATCGAGTGGATGACGGTGTCCCTGCCGCCGGCGAAGGTGAGATTGGCAAACCCGAGCATCTCGTCACGGGTGAGTGGTCGACCTTGGTATTCAGCTTTGGTCAGAGCGCTAAAAAAATCATCACCTGGGTTTTGCTCTGCCTGATCGAGTTGCTGGTGCAGGTAGTCGTCCAGTGCCTTGCCTTTCTGCGAGTCGTTGCTGTTGCCATCACGGAACACATGCACGCCCCACCCGACCCAGACGTCGGCCTCCTTTTCAGGCACATCCAGAAGGTAGGTCAATGCCCGCGACTGAAGTGGCAGGGCAAACTCGGTGACGATTTCAACGGACTCTTGCTGGATGCCATTTTCCACCAGTTCATCGATCAGGGCTTCGATTCTAGCGATGTATTCCTTTTGTAGAGGGCGGCGAAAAAACGGCTCCACGATAGCCCGGTATTCCTTATGCTCGGGTGGGTTTGTCTCGATGGGCAATTGGCGCACACTACGGGCGTCTTCCTCCGATGGGATGGGCACGCGGAACGG
>JARFPV010000126.1 GCA_029288115.1 Akkermansiaceae bacterium
CAGCCCAGCGCCAGTCGCAGACGAGCATGAAGTCACCGTATTCTTTTTCAGTCCAGAGGTTCTTGTCCTTGGCTTTCGATTTGCCGTCATAATGGATCACGCCGTTATTGATTTTCCAATGCCCCTCGTGACCTGGATCCATTTTCCATCCGGAAAAATCCTTACCGTTGAAGATGGCATTAAATCCAGCGTGATTGAATGGAGCAGGTTTTTCAGTGGCAGGGTGGCCCGCATCGCCAGCAAGCTCGGTGATCTTTATACCACGGAATTGCACGGGGTCGCCGTGACCGCAGAAACCAATATGACCTGAGCGGCGTTTTACTCCTTTGTGTTTGGGGTATTTCTTGGCGAGTTCATCAAGATCGGCCACGTTGATGATGGTGCCGTTGAGTTCCACGGTCACTTTGTTTCCATTGACGGTGATTTTCTCCTTATTCCACTCACCGACCGGTTTGAGGAAACCCTTTTTGGCTGCCTTCAGCGTGTAGAGGCCACCGTGGAATTGATACTCCTTGAGCTTGGCATACTTCGGGTGGGTGTCGTCGAGCACCTGCACCTCCATGCCGGTGTATGCGGCGTCGCCTTTGCCGGGGTAATGGATTCCGATGCCATTGTTGCCGCCCGGGGGCAGCTTGAACTCGAATTCGAAGATGTAATTTGAATATGTTTTCTCAGTGATCAGGTTCTTGCCTTTGGGGGTGCAGATGATGGCGCCGTCCTTGACCTTATAGCCGGTACCTTTCCAGCCGGTGAGGTCTTTGCCGTTAAATAAGGAGACTGGATCAGCCGCTGAAACGGACAGGGCGGAGAGCGAGAGAATGATTATTGGCAATTTCATAATGAATGGAGTAGTTTATACGCGGATGAGAGTCACGCCATTTCATCCTGTATAATCTAAGCAAAACGCTTGTATTTCCATTCAAACTGATGCGTAAAGCCGTGGTGTAAGTGATTTTGCTCTGCCCATTTGTCTGAAAATTTGCCACCATTCCGTTATGAGCCTGCCTCCCAGTATTTTCAACGATGTGCTTGGCCCCGTGATGCGTGGGCCAAGTAGCTCGCATAGTGCGGCTGCGAATCGGATCGCCAGGATTGCTCGCAACCTCGTTGGGGAGAAAATTTGCAAACTGATTGCGAACTACGATCCGAACGGTTCTCTCGTGACCACCCACAAAGACCAGGGCACTGACTTGGGGCTCTACAGCGGGATATTGGGTTGGCAGCCTGATGATGCCCGATTGCCCACCTATCCAGAGGCACTTGAGGATGCCGGTATTGAAGTGGTGGTGAATTACGTTTCCTACGATGCGCCACACCCGAACTTTTACCGACTCGAAATGATTGGGGGAAGTGGAGCGTCTTACTTCCTCGATGCAACCTCCACGGGTGGTGGCATGATTGAGTTGCAGGCGATCGATGGAATCCCTCTGGGTGGCGTTGGTGATCTTCACTCGACGCTTTTCTGGCTCGCTGCGCAACCTGACCCAGCCGAGTATGAGAGTTCTAACATTTTTTCAGAAGCTGAAGCAGCGACTTTGCTTCCCGGGCCGGATGGTTGTGGACTGTTGAGGTTTGACTCGCGGGAAATCCCTGCCGATGAGGAGGTGGAAAAACTGGGGCAAGCGCTCGGTTCCAAGCGTCATCGCGTGCTGCATGCCGTCCTGCCGATTTTATCGCGCAAAAACCTAACCGTTCCTTTTACTCGTTGTGGTGAAATGCAGAAGCACCCTGAATTTTCAGATCGTCCGCTTTGGGAAAGTGCTGCTTGTTATGAGGCGGCACGCGGTGGTATCAGCCAAGACGAGGTGCTCGAGCGGATGAAAGCTCTGGCAAATATCATGTCGGATGCTGTGGCTGACGGGTTAAAAGGCACCGAGTATGAAGACCGCATCCTGCCCGCGCAGAGCCCCGGATTTACCCAGGCGGAAAAAGAAGGCCGACTGATCCCGGCGGATATCAATAACCGGATCATCCGATATGTTTCCGCCTTGATGGAAATGAAATCATCGATGGGAATCATCGTGGCAGCGCCCACGGCAGGATCCTGTGGCGCGATGCCGGGTGCTGTTCTTGCCATTGCGGATGCGCTTGGGGCCGACGAAGATGATCGCGCACGCGCCCTGCTTGTGGCTGGCCTCATCGGTGTATTCATCACCCGCGATGCCAGTTTTGCTGCCGAGGAAGGTGGCTGCATGGCCGAATGTGGATCGGGGTCAGCGATGGCTGCGGCTGCGATTGTGCATCTGGCGGGAGGCAATACAGACCGTCAGCTTGCCGCCGCCTCAAGTGCCCTGCAAAACTGTTTCGGTATGGTGTGCGATCCTATCGCAAACCGTGTGGAAGCCCCATGTCTTGGTAAAAATGTGATGGCGGCATCCAATGCTCTTTCATGTGCCAACATGGCTCTGGCAGGCTACGAGCATCTCATCCCGTTTGACGAAGTCGTGGTTGCGATGAATAAAGTCGCCCACCAGATTCCTCGTGAGCTTCGATGCACAAACCTGGGTGGTCTATCGATCACTCCGACGGCTGTCTCTTATACACATCTCCG
>JARFPV010000145.1 GCA_029288115.1 Akkermansiaceae bacterium
GACCCGGAGTGCTTGGTAGTTTCCCAGACAATTCCGCACACGACCCGATCATCTACCGCTATGATCGGATCCATCCATGGAACCCAACCATCACCAATGCCGACGGGCGGTGGACCGAATACCTCACTCCTGCCAAACTCACCAAAAGTATCGGCCGTGTCTACGTTTGCTGCAGAATAGCAGGAAAAACGGAAAATGACGTGACGATTCGGCGTGTCCCCATCCGCGGCAAAGGGCCGGCATCAGGTGCGCGTGATGTGTTAATCGCCTTCGAAGGAGGCACTGGCGACAAGGGTGAACCGGGACAACCTGCATCCCAAAGCCTGATGGGATTTGTCCTGCTCCGGCACACATCGACGGGTAACAATTATGATGTCCACATTGCTTTTCGAGGTAGCAGGAGCGGATCGGCTGGTCGCGCTGCCCTGTTAGCGATCCGTACTAAGAATGCCAGTGGTAACCCAGACTGGATTACCGACCTCGGACACCGCCATCTTCTTCCGTCAGAGGGAGGTGCTCATATTTCCACCGTAGGAAAAGTCAGCCGCGGGTTTGCGAAAAGCATGGAGTCCATGCTCCCGGCTGTCTTCCATTCCCTGCGTAAGGTGAATGCCATGAAGTCAGGAAGAAAACCTAACAATATTTATGTCACCGGCCACAGCCTCGGCGGTGCGCTCGGGCAGCACTTTGTCAGCGCCGTACTGTTAGGAAACCGTTACGGGCCAGACGCCAAAGGATCCGCAATGCCCGCCACGCTACGTAATTGGCCATGGAAAAACATCAAGCTTATCACCTTCGGAGCACCAAGGGCAGGCGATGGCAAATGGGCCAAGGCCCTCAGTCAGGACAAACTCCGGTCCATTCCCTACCTGGCACTCATGGATCCCTATGACCGCAAAGCCTTACCTGTCGCCCATCCGGTCATTATCCCTCGTCTAACAAACCCAACCCAACCAGCAGCCTACCGGGTTCTTTTCAGCATGGACCCCATCACCACCAAAGGAATCGTCGGTGGAAACCACGCCGGCCGCTCGATCTACGTCAATGAACCAAACTTGTTAGACGGGTTCATGCTCTGGTCGTTTGATGCCCACGAACCGTCACTGACACGCCGCCGGATGCTTGCCAGCCTGAACGATAACCGGATCCCGTCCATCGCCTGGAGGTATCGCGACATGACCGAATTAAATCCCGAACGTAACGACGACGCACGTAGAAGCGTTTCCGAGTATCGTAAGATTCATCGCGCAATTGATCGCTATCAAAAAAAACATGCGCTCTGGTATGATCGAGCGGCCTTTAATCGGGAGTTCGAGCTTTTCCAGTCCATCCATAAGCTCCGCACCGACTAGCAATCCGTTGACTGCCACTGAAACAAGTCACAACCCATTAAAAACGGCTCCATGGAATGCATGGAGCCGTTCAGAGTTTTTTGTTAGGCGCGGAATACGCGCCCCGTCTGTGAGAATTCAGGATTAGTACGGACGGTATGTCGTACCAGGAGTGCCGTAGGGGGCGCCGCTATATGGAGTTCCATAATAGGGGGTTTTAGGGTTACTCACAGGTGGGCGGTTGATAACCTGCGGGGCAGGGCGGTAGCAGTTCACCATGCCTTTTCCGAAGCAGGTACTACAATTTGCCATTCCGGTTCCAGTGCACTTCCAGCATTTTGTAGCTGCAGCTCCAACTCCGCCCGTCATTCCTCGTCCGAAACAAATGTTGCATTGTGATCGTCCTCGGCCAGCACAATTGTTGCAGCGAGAATTACCAAGACCGCGGCAGGTTGGACAGTTCCGGTCTGTGCATTGAACTCTTGGAGGCCCCATCAGCTGGTCGCAAGAAGGTAAAATAAGGAGGGTAAGCAACGCGAGAGCTGCAAATATTGTTTTGGGTTGGAATGTTTTCATAGTGATGTTTCTAATTTAGACAATCTCCTAACTACACAATCGTGCAAATGCGGTCAATCAATGAATTTTTATACGGCAACAGCTCGCTAATCATCTAGGACGAAGGTGCTTGTTTAACATTTGTTTTTAGTCAAGGTTCCCGTCCATGAAGCCGTACGTACAACTTGATGAGTCCACGATGTCCGACGGCACCGTGTTTTCTCTCCATAAGCATGATGGTAAATTCTACCTCAAGTACAACGGCTACGAACTGATGAGCACAGCTCTAACATTCTCCGAGGAAATGCTCGCTGATGTGGGTTGCAAAAAACTCTACGAGGGCAAAACAACGAGACCCAAACACCCGAAGATTCTGATCGGCGGTCTTGGTCTGGGATTTACACTGAAACGCACACTGGAATTGGTCGGCAGACCTGCAACAGTAGAAGTAGCCGAGCTCATGCCGCCCCTCATCGAGTGGAACCGGACTTTTCTCGTAGAGCACAACGGGCCATTGTTAGAAGATCCCCGTACCAAAATCAGCCAGGGGGATCTGTTCGATATCATTTCCAGCAAAAACAAAGGCAGCTACGATGCGCTTCTGCTTGATATCGACAACACACCGGACGACCTGATTACCGCTGGCAATGCACGGCTCTATTCCCAAAGCTTCCTCGCAAAGATCCGACAAATTCTCACACCTGATGGTTGCGTCGCTTACTGGCTCTCCGAACCTGCACCGAAGTTTAAGAAATGCCTGCTCAAAGCCGGGTTCCACGTCGAAGCACACGCCGCCAAATCCCACGAGAAATCGAAGCGCGCGAGGCACTGTATCTACGTTGCACATCGTTCAAGATGATCGATTCCATCTGGGATCGAGTCGTCATCATTCGGTTTGGTTACATGTAGCAACAAGTAGAATCGCCCCCAAAGTTTCACTGCAAGCTTGCACACCCCCATCACGTATCCCTATCCTTCAAACACAACATCATCTTCCTATGAATAACCAAGTAAACCGTAGAAAATTTATCACCCAACTCGGCCTTGCTGGCGCGTCCACCCTCGGGTTCCCGTCGATCGTTCGCGGCCAAAACCTAAACAGCAAACTCCAGGTCGGATTTGTTGCCACCGGAGGCAGGGCAACGACACACCTTAAGACATCACACGAACACGGGCTTCAGTGCATCGCTTTCGCAGAAATCGACAAACGCTACTGGACAAATGCCACCGAACTCAAGGGCTGGGAGCAAGCCGCCAGCTACTCCGATTGGCGGGAAATGTTCCAGAAACACGGCAAGGAACTCGATGTCGTCTTTGTTTCCACTCCAGACCACACCCACTACGCACCATCGATGACCGCCGTTTCCATGGGTATCCATTGCTACACGGAAAAACCCCTCACATGGTCCGTCAAGGAAGCCCAAATGCTCACCGCAGCCTACAAGGCCAACCCGAAGGTTGTCACCCAGATGGGTAACCAGGGGCACGCGGGCGCAGGCTGGCGTATGGTTTACGATTATTACAAGGCTGGTGCCATCGGTGATATCAAAGAGCTACACACCTGGACCAACCGCCCCGTCTGGCCGCAAGGCGGCGGGCGACCCAAAGGGAGCGATCCAATACCGCCAGAAGTCAATTGGGACGCCTGGATCGGGCCAGCACCGATGCGACCCTACAAGGAAAAAGCATACCACCGCTTCAACTGGCGTGGTGTCGTCGATTTCGGATCCGGAGCCCTCGGTGACATGGCGTGCCACACCACCGATGGAATCTACATTCTCACAGAGCCTGGATATGCAGAATCAAGCGAACCTATCTTTATGACCGAACCCGTTGGTGACCAGTTCCCTGCCGGCATGATCGTCAAGGCAACCTACCGCGCTACCGACAAACGCCCCGGATTCACCACCTACTGGTACGAGGGCAAGGACAAAGACGGAAAACCTAACATGCCCGAGACTCCGGAAGAGCTCAAAATCGATAAAAAGGAGCTGCCTACAACAGGCAACCTCATCGTCGGCACCAAAGGTAAGTTGCTCGTCCAAGGCGACTACTGGAACAGCCCGCGGCTCATACCAGAAACCAAACGCCGCGAGTTCGGTAAACCCAAAGAACTCCTGCCCCGTTCACCAGGCCATCACGCCGAATTCTTCATGGCGTGCCGCGGTGAAAAACCACGTGAATTCAGCCAATCCAACTTCGGTTACGCCGGCCCCATGACCGCGAACATCCAGCTCGGAAACCTCAGCACCCGCGCCGGCAAAAAACTCGTGCTCAACAAAGAGGGCATCATCATCAGCGATCCCGCCATCAATAAACTCGCATCCCGCGAGCCACGCGAGGGCTGGGGCCCACTGGCCACCAAGGTCTAACCGCCCTGCATCAGCAAAAATTCATCAACAAAAAGGGGCGGCTTCGTAAGCCGTCCCTTTTTTAGTTGGATAGCGGATTCAACCGCCAAATTTCTAATTTAGGGCCCCTTGGTAGGGTCGTTTCGCCGAAGCGACCGCTTTCCCTGACCGGTCAATTCATCGAATTGACTCAATCATCCAGCTGTCGCCTAAT
>JARFPV010000218.1 GCA_029288115.1 Akkermansiaceae bacterium
CATCAAGAGACTGGCACGGTCAAGATATCTGAACTACCAGTCGATGATGAAACAGTGGCTTGCCGAGCGAATCGAAGAAGAGCAGGACAAACTGCCAAACGGTTAATTGCTTCGCCATTTTGTTATTTTGTGAACCGTCTTGACGGATTCACGCATGCGCATTAAATCCCCTTCGCGGTTCTGCACCATTTTTAAGCGCCCGTAGCTCAGCTGGATAGAGCTCCGGATTTCTAATCCGGCGGTCACAGGTTCGAATCCTGTCGGGCGTGCTCTTTTTTTCTTATAGGGTTGCGCTGGATGAGAGGGCGTGCTCTTTTTTCTATTTCGCTTTCCTGTTCTGTGTTTTCTTAATGCCGTGCAGAGGATCTTCATACTCACTGGCGCGGGGATTTCCGCGGAATCCGGGCTGCGTACTTTTCGTGATGCAGACGGGCTGTGGGAGGGTCACAAGGTGGAGGAAGTGGCGACACCGGAAGCCTTTGCAGCCAACCCTGAGCTTGTTCACAATTTTTACAATGCGCGACGTTCTCAGCTACTGACCGTGGAGCCAAACCTCGCGCACCACGCGCTGGTTCAACTGCAAAGGAAATGGGGAGACCGACTGACGCTGGTGACTCAAAACGTCGATGACCTGCACGAACGCGCCGGAATGGAAAAAGTCATGCACATGCACGGTGAGTTACTAAAACAAACCTGTACTAACTGTGGTGATGTCAGCGACTGTGCGGATCGTATGAGTATCGAATCCCAATGCGAGGCATGTGGTGAAATTGGCTGCGTGAGACCACACATCGTCTGGTTTGGCGAGATGCCGCTGCTCATGGATCAGATCCACAGTAAATTGATGCAATGCGAGCTATTTATATCCATCGGAACATCCGGCGTGGTCTATCCTGCAGCAGGATTCGCCGAAGAAGCCAGACGGCACGGAGCATCTTTGATAGAGGTTAACCTTGAGGGCACCGATATCTCCCCCATTTTTGACGAACACCTCCAAGGCGCAGCAACAGATACCGTACCTGAGCTAGTGAAACGGCTCACCGACACGCTTTGAACTTCACTATTCCCTAATCACCATTCACTATACGTCTCCGATGCCATACAGAATTTGCAAAATGATCGAGGTGGAAAATGGCCACCTACTCTCGAAGCACCCTGACAAATGCCGATTTCCTCACGGCCATACTCGGAAGGTCGAGTTGGTATTTGAGGCCGACACCTTGGACGACCGTGAGATGGTCTTTGATTTCAAACTGATTGGTCGGATGATCGGAGATTTCCTTGAAACCTACGATCATGCTTTGTGCATGAATACTGAGGACCCGAAATTTGACTTTTTCAAGGAGGCATATGGCGACAGGATCATTGGATTTGAAAATGAGGATCCGACTACCGAGGTGATGGCTCGCACGATTTATGAACACACCAAGGGATCGCTTCAGAACTTCGTGAATGATGCGGACCCTGAATACCCGGTGCGAGCTGAGGTCAGGATTGCCAAGATCCGTGTGTGGGAAACCACATCCTCTTGGGCTGAGTATGCTGAGTAATTTTTCTTCTCAATTCACATGCTGACACCGACTCAAAAGAGAAGTGCGGCGGCAATCATCGCAGCTCAGACGAGTACGCGCATCGGGGATGTCCTGACCAACCCCAAGACGGTGCTCACCTGGCTGCTGTCCCAACTGGGCACCAGTGGATTTTTTATCGGAATGCTGGTTCCTATCCGTGAATCTGGATCGATGCTTCCCCAGCTGTTCATATCCAGCTGGGTCAAACGAGCACGCAGCCGCAAGTGGGTCTTTGTGCTAGGAGCACTGGCACAAGCGATATGCATTGCAGTAATGGGCGTTGCTGCACTGATGATGACACCTTCTCTGGCTGGGTTGATGGTCATGCTCTCGCTCGCTGCATTTTCAATTTCCAGAGCATTCTGCTCGATCAGTTCGAAGGATGTCTTGGGCCGAGCGATCCCCAAAGGGTTTCGCGGTAGAGTCAGCGGCGTATCAGCCACACTATCAGGCATACTATCTGCGCTTGCAGCAGGTGCGCTGATCCTCTTCCGCGATTATGAGACCGCTGCACTACTCGCATGGATCGTGCTGGGATCTTCCGCCCTGTGGATCATTGGGGCAGGTCTTTACGCTATCGTTCACGAGCCACTTCCGGATGAAGTCACATCGGAGAAATCACTCGCAACAGGGATAGGGAAACGCATCGGACTCGTCGCTAACGACCCGATTTTCCGCCGGTTTATCATCGCCCGGGGCCTATTGTTAGGATCAGCCTTAGCATCGCCACTCATTGTAGTTCTGGCACAAGTGAAGGCTGGAAGCCTGCTCTCACTGGTTGGATTCCTCTTTGCTTCCGCAATTGCCACTGCAACAAGTTCAATATTTTGGGGGAAGCTTGCTGATCGAGCCAGCCACAAGGCAATGGCATTCGGTGGCGTGATGTCGGCTGTTGTTGGCGTCATGGCAATCGTGATAGCGCTTTGGCTACCAGAGCTTAGCAAGCAACTGTATATCTGGCCGTTGTTGTTCCTCTTTTTCAACCTTGGATACACTGGGGTGCGACTCGGACGCAAGGTATGGGTCGTTGATACGGTGGAAGGAGACAAACGCACCGACTACGTATCAGCATCGAACACCTTGATTGCCGTGGCCATCATTCTAATGGGGCTTACAGCATCACCCATGCAGTCCATCAGCCCTCTGCTGCCTCTCGGAGTTTACTCGCTGCTCTGCCTTATCGGCAGCGGTATAGCATTGTCGTTGGGAGGCAACAATGACTGACCACATCACTACTCAAGCCCCGCTCTTTTCCACTCTCGCCAGCCTCCTCTGTAGATCGACACTGTGTGGCCGAGATTGATAAATTTCATGGCTGTTTTGTAGGCATCCGTACAGCTCTCATTCTGGCAATAAAACACGACAACCTGCCCATTGGCGATAGCCTGTTTGATCTTGGGAAGATGCTCTGGTTGCCAGGATTTGTATTTGCTTTTCGGCAAATTGATCGCTCCCTCAATATGCCCGAGGCGATAGAATATTGGTGGTCGCACATCAATGATGTGGAGCCTTCCCGTTTGTTGCATATTAAACATTTGCCCGGTTTCCAGGTTCGTGATTTTTCCTGGTTTGACAGCTGGTTTTGCAGGTTGAGGTTTCTCTTTCACCTGCCCGATTGCAACGGCGTCTTTCACCTTTGTCTTCGGTGGTATCACAACAGCTGGCTGAGGCTTCTCAGCTGCTTTATCCGAGCACGAAACAACAACCACGCTGAGCAGGGCAAACAGAGCAACTTTCATGACGCGTATTCAATAACAGCCTAATCCAAAACTCCACAAAAAAACCGTCCGCAGGTAATCACCTACGGACGGTTGATAAAATGGAGATCATTAGCCGCTCACGCGCATTGGCATGATCACATAGAGGAATGTGCCGTCAATGCGAACCACCCCAGGGCTCATACCATC
>JARFPV010000238.1 GCA_029288115.1 Akkermansiaceae bacterium
CCCACTCGGGCAAGTGTCGGTTTATGACCAATGGGTCTACCTAACAATGTTCCCGCGCATTGGGTCGGACGAACGATGCTCGTGAGGATTTTCACCAAGGTACTCTTGCCCGCCCCATTTGGTCCCAGCAATCCAAAAACCCCACCTTTCGGAACCTTCAGCGACACCCCTCGCAGGGCTTCAACCCCACCGCGGTATCGTTTTCTCGCATCAGCGATATCGATGACAATTTCAGACACGTCAGCGATACAACACGATCCCGAGCAAATCTCAAGCACCGATCAGCGAGCACTCCTGCCACGCCCACGAGCCTTCCGAGCACTGAATGGCTCACCACAATATGGGCAACGGTAACGCCCCCTGAATACGACCCCCGAAGCCACACCTAAACGGTAACTGACGCCTAAGGAAGGTTTTACGTTCTTGTGTTTCTGACATTTACTCCCACCCAATACCGGATTCATACAGAGTGAACATCTGATTTTTGACCCTCTAGCCATAAATATAAAGGCCGAGATAATCCAGACACCGATTAGCCCAACACCCACATAGACTCCTACAAGATTGCTCGTGTAAAAAAAGTATGCGATTGTACACAGCGCTGCAATTGCGAGCAGCAGGTTGATAAAAAAGTGCAGGGCACCCACCCAAAGAAGCCTGAGGGTGTGGGATGAGCGTTGATGGTGCAAGGTAGAGGTAGTTGTGCGTTGTTCAATAATCAGAGAAAGAGCTATATACGTCACGGGGGCGCTCTGAAATTTCAGGATCTCCGGTGACCGCAACCTTGGCGGCTGGGCGCACCGTAAATAGTATTTACATATAATGCACGTAGATAATTGAAACAACTTCGTTTCCAGCACTAACAACACCCTGTTTGTTTTTTTGTAATATCAGTTAGGCATGCCGCCAATATCCATGATATTATAAAAAATAATCACGTAATTTAAAATATCTTATATTTTAGGTGTTTTAAATATTATCCTTGTTTTATCGTAATATTTATCCTAACAGCTATAGGTCACCCTTACTGACAATGATCAAACCGATTGCAGCATACCTACTATGTATCACCACACCCGTCATGGGTTTGGAGATCAAGGTAGATTATTCGCATGACGAGGCGATAGATCAGTTTTTCTCATCGAATCCGGAGGCACAGCAAGCTGTGGAAAAAGCAGCCGCCGACCTCGGTAATGCCCTGTCAAACAGTATGACCGAGGTGAACACTGATTTTTTCTCAGGCACCAACGGTAATACCCAAGCCAATTTCGACTGGTGGTGGACCTATCTGAATCCCGTGAACGGTAATACGGAAACGATAGCAAACCCGAGTATTGCATCAGATACGATCGTGATCTACGCGGGAACGCGAAGCTTGTCTGGGAAGACGCTCGGTCAAGGAGGAGCGGGTGGAGCTGGCGTGCAGATTTCCGGATCGGGATTCCCAAACGAATGGATTGACGCTGTCGATATCGCGGAAGCCAATTCCAACGCCGTGATGAGCAGGGGCACAGGACCTCTCATTGGGAGAATTTCCGGAGCAGCCAATTTCGGTGGCTATGTGGGGCAGTACGACCTCGACTTCGGGGTAACCGTGGGAAACCTTTGGTTCGATGCAGACACCGACAACGACGGATCACGGGATTCAGACGCAGTATTGGCCACCGCTTGGCACTACGATGCCTATGCCCCGGTTGCTGCAGGAAAATTTGACCTCTACAGTGTGGCACTCCATGAAATGATGCATGTCATTGGTGCCGGCACCAGCCGGACATGGGATCAACTCGCCAATGGCACGGAGTGGTTGGGTACCGAGGCCGCTTTGGTAGCTGGCACCGCCAACATTCTGGAATCAGATGGGCATCATACCCTGCCTGGCATTCAGAGCGTAAGGATCAGTGATGGTGTCCTCCAGGAAACTGTGCTCGCACCCACAATCGCTCCGGGAATACGTAAGGAATTGACGGAATTGGACGTCGCGATTCTCACGGACCTTGGCTACCTGGGCGCATCTGCAGTACCTGAGCCTTCGTCATCGATTCTGCTTGCCCTAAGCGGTATAGCACTTGTTTCACGAAGGAGCCGTAGAGTTTTATAAAGTTTATTATTGTCAGGTGTATGCGGATCGCAATAATGCGGGCTTGGTTCCAGCAAGCACAAATTCATATAGGACATGATCACACGCACTTCTACCTACTTAAAAATCACCTCTGTTGTTTTCGGATCATGCCTCTTTCTTCATAACGAATCCCAGGCTATCGAACTGCAGACGAATGCTCTCTTGAATACTGCCCAGGTAGACAATATTCCCATCGAAGCCCCCCCTGCCAATGCTACAGCTGGTTTTGACATCATACTCAGCTACGTCAACGCTCCTACTGCCAGTCAGGCGGCGGCATTTTCAGCTGCAGAACTAGCATGGGAATCTCGTATCGTAGGATACCTCGATACTCTGGCCAATAATACGATTACGATTGATGTAAACCTTAGCAACATTGACGGTCCCGGAGGAATACTTGGATCAGCAGGTCCCACGTTTGCAAAAGTAGGGTCAGAGGCAAATTTCCTTTACGCTTCAGCCGGCTCAATGACCTTCGATACATCTGATACTGCAGGTTTAGAGACTGCGGGTACATTCGGTGCAGTCATTGAACACGAAATGGGGCACGTGCTCGGCCTCGGCACATTATGGAGCAGCTCAGGTGTCGGGATACCAGGCTACCAGGAACTCTACGTCGATGGTTCGGGGGAATACACAGGAGCCGCAGCGCTCGCCCAGTGGCAGACGGAATTCGGCCAGACAGGTGCCACGTTTATTCCAGTCGAACTTGGTGGAGGCCCAGGCACAGCCAATGGCCACTGGAACGAGGTTGACGGAGGCGCAGGCCTCACTGGAATTACTCAGGCAGGCACAGGAAACGACATGAGAGATGAACTTATGACAGGCTGGCTAAACAGCCCAGCCTTTATCAGCAACATGACGATTGCCCAGTTTGAAGACCTAGGCTATCAAGTGGTATACCCCTCAGCAGTACCTGAGCCATCATCTTTATTGCTTTCTGCGCTTGGATTCTCTCTTCTTCTCACTCGTAAAAAGAGGTAGTTCGGATTTGAAATCGACTATAGTCCGCAGCCTCACCGGCTACGAAAAAAACATTGATGGACGTCTCCTTAACTAAGATTACGTCTTCACTTCTCAATATTGACCCATACTCATTGTATAGGAATCCTTGACGATTGACGCTGATCCCACATCATCACTCTCATGGCGGGAAAGATGGAACCAGAAGAGGCTTTTCGCCTCATTGACCACCGAGGAGTCAAAAACCGCCCTATTAATCCCGGCCAGACCACAGAAGTGGTCGATGCCGAAGACAAAATGGATGGGGCACCTGCCGCGGCACCCAAGTGGTTACGTTTTACGATTATCTGTGTTTCAGTAATTCTTATTGCAGGGTTCATAGGCATACTGGCTAGCGGAGCCTATCTCCTATATGATCAAAATGATCCTATACCAAAAACAGATGCACCAAATAATTCGCCGATTGTCTTTTCTGATACGGAATCCAAAGAACTTATCACCTCAACACTGGAAAAGTTCCTCAATTGTATCAACACCGAAGAGCGTCTGAAATATGTCCTCACACCTGAAATTGAGCGCAGCCGTATGATTGATTATTACGAGAAGCGTGGGAACCTTGACGTGGCATTGTGGAAAATCAAACTCATCAAACCCGCCAATATAGAAGGTATACAAATATGGATGGTGGCCTACCTTGACGTCAAAAAAAACATGCGTTACATGCGCTTTGAACGGATGGGCAATGCATTCCGGATTCAGTGGTCATCCAGCGTAGGTTACGGGGAATTACCCTGGGATCAATTCGCGGTCGCCCAGCCTAGCGAACCCGTTCAGATGAGATGTTATATTCTCCGCAATACCGGCACTAACCCCTCAGGCTTCGATCCATTGATACACTATAGTTTCATAGTTGAAAACCAACGGGGCGAATTTACGAAGCCTGCAATTATGCACCGTAACTCTGAAGGGGCTCATCTCCTCGATTCAATTCCCACCGGCTCAAGGAACCCTGTCAATTTGTTGCTCAAATACACCGACCTTCCCAATGGCAACCGCCAGCTCGTCATCGATAAGCTACTCCATTTCCAATGGCATCAACACACGATGACCGACAAAGGCCGGCCAGTAAAACTCCGCTAGCGAGAGAACGCCCAATGTCGCCGACACATCGAGCGTGGATACTTCGATACAGCAGAGCCCTATACGTTATGGTTAATCTCGTGTTTCTGACACTGAGCTAAACACCTTTCCGCTTGCCAGCCGGGTCTCCAGAACATCGCCTTGCTTAAGGTTTGCAGCATCTCGAACAATATCCCCTTGCTCATTGGTTGTAATCGAAAAGCCTCTCGCAAAGGTCGACTCAGGCCCAAGTGTCCTGACAAGAGACGCTAATCGCTTTAAGCGGTCTTCTGAATGCTGAAGTGCATTCTTACTCGCCCGTTCCAACAAAGTGCTAGTTTGATCAAGCCGTTCTTCCCTGCGTTGCAAAATGCGTTTCGGGTGGTGAGCTTCGTGGAGGATAGTCGCCTCTTTAAGCCTACCGAGTAAGGAATCCAAGCGGTTGTCACTCGCACTTTTAAGATCCTCGCGAAGCCCGTCGAGTTTCTGAATTGGTTCACGCAGCGCGCGCTCAGGATCACGGGGCATCAGCGCTCTGCGGGCGGAGGTCAGGACTGTGAC
>JARFPV010000266.1 GCA_029288115.1 Akkermansiaceae bacterium
ATGTGTATAAGAGACAGAGGTTATGGCGGTTTCCCACACTGGCCCCCATATCTGCCGAGTGTCTACAACCGTACCCTTGCAGATAACACTGACACTAAAGATATCGTCATCAGCGACACTCCATGGGCTGTCGCATGGTACGCCGACCGCATGTCTGTTTGGCTACCACAAGATTTAGAGCAAATTGAAGATATCGAAAGCATCGCCAAAACCCAGCAGACACCGGTGAGTGCCATCCTGATCACTCCCTATTCCTATGCCGATGGCACTGTCCTGAGATCAGTTGGTGGAAACAACTCACCCTACGGTAAACTTTATCCACTGGTGATGGGTGCTTGGGGATACCCCGGCAACTCTGCCAATTTTATCGACACACACCCTAAGTTCAGATCCCTGTCTCAGCGTTATCCCCACAAGCAACCTCTCTACTCGAATGGTCAAATCATGCTGTATTCAGCTCGACCTATCTCACGCTCATCCGATTAAGAGCCCCAGGAACTATGCCATCCAAAAAGTCAGAAAAAATGCCCAGCTTCGAGCAATCGCTCGAAGAACTGGAGGAGATGGTAGACACCATGGAATCCGGACAACTTGATCTCGAAGAACTAATTGCATCCTACGAACGCGGCGCCAAGCTCATCAACCACTGCGAGACTGTGCTTGATGGTGCACGCAAAAGACTCGATCTCATTACTCTCAAACCCAAGCCATCAAACGACGGCAACGCAAAATCTAAACCTGAGACGTCTGACGAAAAAGACGCATCTTCCACTACTTCTAATGACGACGAAATCCGGCTCTTTTGAACTGCCCGAACTCCTATCTCAAATCAATGGTCCCGATGACGTCAAGGCAGTGCCTGCTGACAAACTCGATGACTTATGCGAGGAAATTCGGCACACCCTTATCCACTCGCTTTCCAAGACAGGAGGACACCTAGGCCCGAACCTTGGTGTCGTCGAGCTGACTACTGCCCTGCACCGAGTCTTCGATAGCCCAGACGACAAGTTTCTATTCGACGTTTCCCACCAAGGCTACGTACACAAAATGCTTACCGGCCGCGCTGACCGTATCAATACGATACGCACCCCGGGTGGACTGAACGGTTTCCTGCTTCGCACTGAGTCGGAGCACGACTGCTATGGTGCTGGCCACGCTGGCACCGCCCTGTCAGCCGCCCTCGGCATGGCATCCGCCCGCGACTTAAAAGACGGCGACAACCACGTCGTAGCGGTGGCAGGTGATGCCGCATTCACCTGCGGCCCCACTCTTGAGGCACTGAACAACATTGCAGAGACGACCAAAAAATTCATTGTCGTTCTCAATGACAATGAATGGTCGATTGACCGGAATGTCGGCGCCATCGCCAAGTATTTCAACGCACTACAAACACACTCAACGTTTTCATCCGTCCGTCACAAGGCTGCCGAGTTCGTAGAAAAGATTGGCGGCAAAGGTGTGCGTAAAATTGCTCACAAAATCGAACGCAACGCCAAGAACCTCATCCTGCCCAACGTCCTGTTCGAAAAATTCGGGCTCCGCTACTACGGACCAATCGACGGTCATGACCTTCCACTTCTCATTCGCACATTCGAATACCTGAAAGAGCAAGACGAACCCGTCATCCTCCATATCATCACAGAAAAAGGCAGGGGCTACGAACCAGCACTCGAAAACCCCGGCAAATTCCACGGCCTGGGAACCTACAAAATTGAAGACGGCTCAACCGCCGCTACTGATAACCCAACCTACTCCGAGCTGTTCGGCAGAGCGGTAACGAATTTCGCCAAAAAGGACAAAAAGATCACTGCCGTCACAGCTGCGATGCCAGGAGGAACCAAGCTTGAGATCTTCAAGCAGGAGATCCCTGAACGCTACTTCGACGTCGGCATTGCCGAGGAACACGCCGCCTTGTTTGCCTGCGGCCATGCCACTCAGGGACTCCGTCCGTTTCTCGCCATCTACTCAACCTTTATGCAACGAGCCATCGACATGATCATGCACGACATGGCCCTGCAAAACCTACCCGTCAGAATGTGCATGGACCGTGGTGGCCTCTCAGGTGACGATGGCCCGACCCACCACGGCTTGTTCGATATCGCCTACCTGCGCGGCGTCCCCAACATCATCCACATGCAGCCTA
>JARFPV010000293.1 GCA_029288115.1 Akkermansiaceae bacterium
GCCTACGACCGTGTACACCTATCCGAGTATTTCTCCGGCAAGTCCGCAGAGGATCTCGCGATGGCAAAATTCAACTGGTATGAGGAAAACGGCGTGGATCTCCACATCAATGAGACCGCCACCGACATCGACCGCAAAAACAAACGCGTGCTGACAGCCTCAGGCAAGGTCGTTCCCTACGATAAACTGGTGATGGCCACAGGCTCCTCCGCCTTTGTCCCGCCAGTTCCCGGCATTGAAAAAAAGGGTGTCTTTGTCTACCGCACCATCGAAGATCTGGATGCGATTAAAGCCTATGCCAAGAACAGCAAGACCTGCGCCGTGATTGGCGGAGGGCTGTTAGGGCTGGAAGCCGCCAAGGCAGCCCAGGATCTTGGGCTCAAAACCCACGTCGTTGAATTTGCACCCCGGCTAATGCCACGGCAGCTTGACACCGCCGCCGGCACCATGCTCAAGGACATCATCGAAGATCGCGGCATCACCGTACACCTCAACAAAGCGACCAAAAATATCGCTGGCGAGGATGCCGTCAGCGCCATGGAGTTCTCCGATGACAGCCAACTCAAGGTGGACATGATCATCGTTTCCGCCGGCATCCGCCCACGCGACGAGCTGGCAAAGACAGCCGGCCTCAACGTTGGCGAGCGCGGAGGCATCAACGTCGATAGCTACCTGCTCACCAGCGACCCTAACATTTTCGCCATCGGCGAGTGCGCCCTGTATGAAGGTATGATCTACGGACTTGTCGCTCCCGGATACCAAATGGCCGATACCGTTTCTGACCTTCTCATCGGCAAGGAAGCCAATTTCGAAGGCGCGGACATGTCCACCAAACTCAAACTCATCGGCACAGACGTCGCAAGTTTTGGCGCCATCGAAGCCCCCGAAGCATCAAACGCCCGTGAGATTGTCATCAATGACCCCCACGCCAAACTCTATAAAAAACTCGTCATCTCAGAAGATGGCAAAACATTGCTCGGAGGCATCCTGGTGGGTGACGCATCCGCCTATGGTGGCCTGCTCCAGATGTACCTGAATGAATTGGTGCTGCCACCCGAGCCTATTCAGCTGATCTTGCCCGACAACGACGGCGCACCGGGCCTTGGCCCTGCCGACCTACCGGACGACGCCCAGATTTGCTCATGTGAGGCCGTCACCAAAGGCACCCTCTGCTCTGCCATCGATAACGGCTGCGGCTCCGTCGGTGAACTCAAGGCATGCACTAAGGCCGGCACCGGCTGTGGCGGTTGTGTCCCCCTCATGACCGATGTCTTCAAAGCCAGGATGAAGGAAAATGGCGTCACCGTGAGCAATCGCATCTGCGAACACTTCGATCACTCTCGCACCGAGCTCTATCAGATCGTCCGAGCCACCGGCATCCAAACCTTCGAAGAACTCCTGGAAAAACACGGCACCGGACTCGGATGCGAAATCTGCAAACCCGCTGTCGCCTCCATTCTTGCGTCCACCTGGAACAAGCCCATCCTCGAGCATGCCCAACTTCAGGACACCAACGACACTTTCCTGGCAAACATCCAGCAAGACGGCACCTACTCCGTGATCCCGCGCATCCCTGGAGGTGAAATCACTCCGGACAAACTCATCGTCATCGGCCAGGTCGCCAAAAAATACGACCTCTATATGAAACTCACCGGAGGACAGCGCATCGACCTGCTAGGCGCTCGCGTCCACCAGCTCCCCGGAATCTGGAAAGAACTCATCGATGCCGGGTTCGAATCCGGCCACGCTTACGGCAAGGCACTACGCACCGTAAAATCCTGCGTCGGATCTACCTGGTGCAGGTTCGGCGTGCAGGACTCAACCACCCTGGCAATTGATATCGAGAAACGCTACCGCGGCATCCGCTCCCCCCACAAACTCAAGTCTGCCGTATCCGGCTGCGCGCGTGAGTGCGCCGAAGCTCGTTCCAAGGACTTTGGCATCATCGCCACCGAAAAAGGATGGAATCTCTACGTCTGCGGCAACGGCGGCATGAACCCACGCCACGCCGACCTCTTCGCTACCGATATCGATCGCGAGACATTGATCAAGTACATCGACCGTTTCCTCATGTATTACATCAAGACCGCTGACCGACTCGAACGCACATCCGTCTGGATGACCAAACTCGAGGGCGGCCTGAAACACCTCCAGGACGTCGTCATCAACGACTCACTCGGCATCGCAGAGGAACTCGAGGAACAAATGCAACACCTCGTCGATACCTACGAATGCGAGTGGGCCAACGCCATCAACGACCCGGAAAAAATGAAACGCTTCAAAAGCTTTTCAAATACCGACGACCAGGACGAAACCGTGAACTTTGTCAAAGTCCGCGACCAAATCTGCCCGGCACGCCTGAACGAAACCGCTGACCAAGAATCCATGGCCAGCGCCTGATCCAATCACTCTTAACCAACGAACAAATGATATCCGAAGCATCATGGATAACCATCGGAAGCACTTCCGATTTCCCGGCACACCTCGGCACCTGCGTTAAAGTCAATGAGACACAAATCGCTGTCTTCCACTTGCCGACAGATAACAAGTGGTACGCCATCCAGAACTACAACCCCACCAACCAGCGTATGGTTCTCTCCCGCGGCCTCGTTGGAGATGAAAATGGAGTTCCCTACGTGGCATGCCCGCTCCACAAACATCACTTTTCATTAGAAACAGGCACCTGCCTAACCGACCCAGCCCACACCCTGCAGACCTTCCCGATCAAAGAGGAAAACGGGCAGTTGCTCATCGCGGCGTAGGAGTATGCCCGTAGGGCTGGCACAGCAATGATTGGAGAGAGGGAACTATCTCTCCAGGGCGTCTCTGCCTAACCACGTCACCACCTGCTCCATCGCACGTGCTCGGTGACTCAGGCCATTCTTCACATCGTCTCCCAACTCGGCAAATGTCCGGTCATGGCCATCTGGCACGAACAACGGGTCGTAGCCAAATCCTCCCCCACCCTGAAGCTCATCGATCATCCGCCCCTCAACAGCACCGCTGAAGTGCGCGAGCACCTTGCCGTTTTCCGCCAGCACCATCACGCAGCGGAATCTCGCACTACGTTCATCGACACCATCCAGCTCAGATAGCAACTTGGCATTGTTCGCGGCGTCATCACCCTGTGTTCCTGCATATCGCGCGGAATAAACCCCAGGCGCGCCATCCAGCGCATCCACCTCCAATCCGGAATCATCCGAAAGCACCAGCCCGCCAACCTGCTCACTGATCTGCACCGCCTTCAACGTGGCATTCTCCAGAAATGTGGTCCCCGTTTCCTCTACCTCAGGGAGCTCCGGGTGGGATTTCAGATCTGTCACCTCATACCCCTCACCAAGCATCGCGCGAATTTCCTCCGTCTTGTGGCTATTTCCGGTGGCGACTGTAAGCTTCTGCATGCCGTCGAGTTACCATCAAGACGAAAGGTTTACGAGAATTTTGGAATAATTCGAGTTCCGGTGACGTCTTATTGATCATGAAGGCAATCAAACTACTTCTGACAACCGCCGTTGCATCCCTCGCCCTGTCCGCCACAGCCACCGCCGGTGCCGGCTGGATGACCAACATCGATGCAGCTCTCGCCAAGGCCAAAAAAGAAAAGAAAGACGTGCTCGTTGAGTTCACCGGATCCGACTGGTGCCCACCATGCATCATGATGGATGAAAAGGTCTTCTCGAAAAAAGAATTCACCGATGCAGCCAAGAAAAAGTTCATCCTCGTCAAAATCGACATCCCAAACAAAGACAAGGCACTCAAAAAGAAAAACGTCAAGGTGATGCGCACTTATAAAGTCAGCGGCGTACCAACCGTTCTCCTGTTCAACAATGTAGACGGCACGGAGTACCACCGCTTCACCGCGTCCCAGTATCCAAGCATCGATAAGTTCCTCAAGCACCTCGATGAGCAGCTTGAAAAGAAGGACATGGACTAACCAAAACCCAACTTTTCTATCACCACCGAACCGCACGGACTTCCGTGCGGTTCTTTTTTTGCCACCGACCTGCGACCGGGTGCGATTCCCGATTTTCTTGTTGGAGTCTTTCGTGAATGGAGTGCGGGCTCGCAGTCTCCACTCCATAATCACAGCGGAAAAAATCACACACCCTACGATTCCTGGTTTTCTTTCCAGGCTGAC
>JARFPV010000315.1 GCA_029288115.1 Akkermansiaceae bacterium
GGGTAGGGTCGATTCGACGAAACGACCGCCATATCAAACCCGGTCATTTCATCGAAATGACCCTACCACAAATCGGGGACTTACTCTTCAAGCGGCTGGTAAAACTCGATTTCCCACAAGCGGGAGATGTTGTGTGGGGCGCGTGTGATCACGAAGCGGAGGTGTTTTG
This sequence comes from Akkermansiaceae bacterium, assembly GCA_029288115.1. Lineage (GTDB taxonomy): Bacteria > Verrucomicrobiota > Verrucomicrobiia > Verrucomicrobiales > Akkermansiaceae > Oceaniferula. Next base: position 170 of record JARFPV010000315.1, read on the forward strand.
TTTTCACGGGCGCGAAGGTGGACGCCCAGACGGGGTTCTCGTTGTTCGTCACGGCCGGAAGGGCATCCTTCCAAGTCTTACCATCGCGATACTGGATTTTGAAGTCACTGATGGGGTCGAGCACACGGGCGCCGTTGTATCGGCCGGAAATGATGCGTGTGGCACCGAGTTCGACCGGGGTTTTCCACTTGTATTCGATGATGTGAGGCATGCTCCCCTTCCCTAACCAACGCGCGCTGGCGTCCTCGATCTTACCGTTGCCGTCGTTGAGCAGGACGGTGCGGTCGACGTCACCCGACTTGAGTGGTCGGTTAGTCGTCACCTTCGCCTGACGGGCCAGGTTCTTGCCGGCACGGCCAAGCCATTTCGGCTGGGAGAGCTTCACCTTGCGCAGGCTCGTTCCGTATTCACCCTGGTTGTCATACGGGATGGTTGATCCGTCGACCTTGCCAACACCCTGACGCATCCGCTTCTGGAGGTCGGCAAGGCGTTTTTGGTAAACGCCACGAGGGTTGGTATCGAACTCCTTACAAACGCTTGCTGCCATACCGACAATTTCGCCCTGGGTGCCGCAGGTGCGCATCACACGCACGGCTCCGAGCGCCTCATGGGTCACACTGATGCAGCGACCCGCCATGAACAGGTTTTCGATATTCCTTGAATACAGGCTGCGATAGGGAATCCAGAACGGCCGGTTATCTTTGTGTGCCGGGAACAGGCCATGCTCGGCTTTTGAAATGAAGGCATCGCCTTCGAATCCTTTATTGTACTTCGGATCGGGCACATGAAGGTCATTGCTCCAGCCCGTAGGTGCACATCCGTCTGGAAATTTCCGGTCCTCGTTGAGGTCTTTCACCGTTAGAATCACATCACCCATGAGGCGGCGCGATTCACGTTTACCGAGGATGTAGGCCGACCAGTTGAGCTGGTGGTTCGGCAGAACTTTATCGACATTTTTCAGGGCATCCCAGGCACCATACATCGCCCGGAAATTCCAATCCCGGACGTATTCCATTTCTTCGATCGGATCCCTATCAGCACCACTTTCCCAGTACCAGCCGCCGAGCTTGTTAGGGTCGGGCTTGATCTTGCTCCGACCAGGAAACGGCTTGTCAGACAGATCGAGCGCCCATGGGCAGCGGGGAAATGGCACCACTTTGAGAGATTGTTTTGTCCCGGTGTTGATCGGGTTGGTATCCTTGCACTCACACACGTTCCACAGGTTGCACGGCCCCATCTTGTTCTTTTGCTCCATGTCAAAATCGGCACCAGCAAGCGCACCGATGCAGGCATCTCCGGTGCAGTCGGCAAACCACCGGCCTGCCACCTGGATGCGTCTCCCTGTGCGGATTTCGGTCGCAAGCACAGCCCGGATTTTTTTCCCCTCCATCACAACGCCGTTGCCACGGTGTTCGAGAAACAGAGTGATGTTAGGCTCGCCACGGACGACGGCGAGCTTCTTGTCATCCTCGTAAATCTCAGCCGTGTTCTCCGCCCCATAATGCGCGCGATCCCGGGTCTCCAGCTCAGCGACAACATCACCAACACGTGGCCACGGCTCCTTGCTTCTCGCCCCCTGCAACCACACCCGGACTTCCGAGCTGTTATTCCCCCCAAGCACCGGCCGATCCTGAATGAGGGCGACCTTTAATCCGAGCCGGGCAGCCGTCACGGCGGCGCAGGTGCCGGCAATCCCACCACCGGTGACCACCAGGTCAAACTCACCGGCCGGTTCCGGCTGCTCAGGCAAGCCAAGACACTGACGACGAAACGCTGCCATCTCAGGATTTTTGTTTGGCGGCGTGAAATTAGGATTGTTAGAAAAAACAATGGCATCGCAGCGACCTTCAAAGCCGGTCAGGTCATGCAGCGCCAGATTCAGCTTTCCCTTCGGCAGATCAATCTTACCACCATCCTGCCAGTGCCAATGCGCACCGACCGTGCCGAAAGTTGTTTTGAGTGGTTTCCCATTGATGATGAGCTGAAACTTACCCGGCGTCCCCGGTGCCTTCCATCGTGCCACCCAGTCCTTGGTCCGCACCCAGACCTTATAACTGCCGGCCTTCGGGATCGAGACCTGCGTGGTGGCATCTTTGACCGGAATTCCCAGCCCATGGGCAAGCAGGTAGGGTGAACCCATCTGATCCATAAACTGCGGGTCAACCACCCAGCCGCCGGTATCAGCAAAACCTTCCGCTTCAACGAGGATCGGGCTTTGGGAATCGGCGGCGGAAATGTTTCCGGAGAACAACCCGAGTGCTATCAGGGCAATGCAGGCGCGGGTGATATGATGGAGAATGGATGACATGGTGAAAATTTCTTAGAGATATGTGTTGTGTATCGGTTCCCCTGTTTGGCGGGAAGTTATGGCTGATTCGAGAGAGGTGCCAGTTTTTTAAACCACGAATCTTACGGATCGAGCGAATCTTGCTTGGGTTGGGGGCTCGGGTTGCCGACCCCGACTTGTCGGGGTCCTCCCTAACGCGAAGCGGGGTGGAATAGGGAGCGTGGACACTCCTGTCCACTATCAACCCAAGTGGAGTAGCTAGTCATGCATGAGTAGCCCAGGTTGCCGGGCGACAAGAGTGTCGCCCCTCCTTTGCCTTCGGCCCGTGAATAGGGAGTGTGTCCAATCCTGTCCACAGCGGAGGATGTGTGATATCGCCTGCATGACTTGGTATTTAGAAGCTTCGGCCATAGAAAAACCCCACTCCCCGCGAGGAGAGTGGGATACACATAGAATAAGATTAAACTCAATCAGATATGAACTTACTTGCGGCGACGGAGGATCAACGCGAGTCCACCGAGACCGAGAAGGGCGGTGGTGGAGGGCTCGGGGATGATCGCTACTCCGGTGACGTCGGTAAATGCGGTGCCAGTATCGCTAACACGGATGGCATCGACGTGCGCCGTATCATCTACCACACTATCGTCGCGAATCGGAACCCCGATTCGCGAAACCGAATCCATGAAGTCGACCGTTGTGCTGGTGAAATTGGCTGCTCCCAGACCGCCGGGACCACCCGCTGCAATGACGTCAGGGTCAATCCAGACGCTCAGCGAGTCATTACCGACGCCTACAGTCATCTTGCCGAGGATCAGGTGCGTTGTTCCCGCAGCAAAGGTGCCTGTCTCTCCCCCGGTCGCCGTAGGTGGAGCACCACCATCCATATCGACGACCAGAGAGGTAGGTGTCAGCACTACCCGAAGCTCGGATAACGCGTGAGAATATCTTTCTACACCCCCAGTCGTTAGGTCTGAATCGAATGAGATTCCCGCGAAATGATCCAGGCTTGGCACGTTGACCAAAACCGAAAACCAGATATCACCGGACATGGCCGCAGACAGATTCCGCGAATCCATCCGGTCATTATGGTTCGTGTTGGCAGAGTAGACGCTACCAGGTGTCCCCGTCTGAGTTATGTTGTAGTTAGCGTAAGTGAGATCGGACCCTGGCGTGGTAATCCGAATATTGCTGGAGCCAACCCAGCCTGCTGAGAAGCCTGATTCAGTTCCACCGGCGTTCAAGTCAGTGGACACAAGCGCGGCACTGGCGGTTCCCGTCAGACCAAGCCCCGCGAGTGCCGCGAGGGGCAAGATTGTTTTCATTGGTTGATTAAATTTCATATTTCTTAATGTTATGGTTGGGTTTATTCGTGTGCTTAAATGCGGAGCCTACTGCTCCACCATGCAAGGAAAGCACGAAAAAGGGGCGATCGTTACAAAGTTTCTGATGTTTTTTCCGGTTTTTTAACCCGGGATCATCATACAGAGCGATCACTCTGCAATCACGGTCACCCGTACGTGGTCGATATCAAGGTAGCCCGGGCTGGTGGCCGGGCGTTGACGGGGCGCGATTTCAATGGCGAGCGGATCGCCGGGGGAGACTCCCTCAGGCATGGTGGCGGAATTCCATGAGAAACCAACGGTGGTCACGCTATTCGGAGGGCCGGGCGGGGTGTCGCCGGTAAGTTCGGCGAGTACGGTGCCGCGGGATTTCAGGCGGATGGTGTAACCGAGAAACGTGGCGATTTCAGTTGCGTCAGCGTCGCGCACGCCGATGGCGGCACTGACGGTGTAGTTGCTGTCGGCAGCGATCGGACCTAGCTCGTGTTGGATCTTGGTATGCGGCTGGACTTGGCGGAAGGTCGCCATGAGCGGGCCTCGCATCGATCCAATCATACCTCGACCAGCCCCATCGTCCTGGAGTTGGTCGTCGGAGTACCACTTCCCGTTGCCCATGGGATTGAGCAGGCCCACCGCAGCATCCGAGCCCCAGTTTCCGACCCACTTCATACTGATCGCCCCGTCGGTGAGGTTGGCTTTCGGGTTGATGGTCACGGTGTTACCGATGACGGATATTTTCGGGTCACCGACCACGACTTTTGATTCGCTCAAATCGGAGATATTGCGGATAAAAAAGCGTCCTGCTCCCAGCTTGACCGGCTCATCGAAGGTCATTTCCAGAAGACTTCCCGGTTTTACCCTGAACATGTCATCAGCAGGGCTGAGTGAGACGAGCACTGGCGGCGTGTCGTCATCCTCAGGCACGCTTGGAGAGCTTGTTTTCGGCATTTTACGAACAAAACGCCTTGCCGCATCTGCGGTGATTCCGGGGAAGGGATGGCCGGCGAGACTCTCAATGGCGCCCGCTGCGATTTTGATGGAGCTGTCATCACCCAGACGACCAGAGGGGTGGATCGTCAACTGCGAATGCCGGATGCTCAACTGGCTCGAGGTCATGGGAATTGACTCTACGATATCGTTTTTGGAAACATTTCTTAATTCAACATCACCGCTACCTCGCTGGATCGGCTCGCTGAAGGTCAGCACAATCCTGTCGTCCGAAGGTTGGTGATCGTTCCCCCGGATCATCTTCATGCGCACGATGGACGGTGCACTCTCAGCGGTTGCGTCGGAGATATTGGAATCCATTCGCACCCCGGTGACATCGGAGAAGGCAGTCGCGTTGTTGCTCAGGCGGATGGCATCAATCAATGCATCCGATTTCCCCTCTCCCCGACGACCAGCCACGCCGAGCTTGGTGATCGAGTCAGCGAAGTCGATGTTGTCACTGGTGAAATGCGCGGAGGGCAGCTCATCGGGGGAACGGACAGCAGTGAGGTCAGGATCGATCCAGACATTGAGTGTGTCTTTGCCGGAAACCACTTTCATTTGCCCGAGAAGCAGGTGGGTCGTGCCAGAGGCAAATTTGCCTTGCCCCGTGGCTACCGCATCCCCTTTGAAACCGACCTGGAGCTGGTTCGGAGTCATCAGGATTCTCACGTCGGTGGTGATTGGATCATGGGGAATTCCATGGCTGTTAAAGGTCAGTCCGGCGTAGTTGGCACCATCGGGAACGTTGACCAGCACCGAGAACCAGATCTCTCCCGTCATGGCGGTGGCGAGGTCACGTAAATCCTGTCGATCCGGCCGCGCGTTCGCCGCATAGACCTTCTCAATGGTTCCCGTCTGGGTGATGCCGTAGTTTGGGTAAACGAGATCGGGGGCACTGATGATGAAAACGTGTTTCGATCCTTCGTAGAATCCGCCGTCAAATCCCTCATCGAGTCCATTTTCATTCAAGTCAGTCGCCACCAAAGCTGTCGAAAGCGAAGCTGTGGTGAAGTTCCAAGTCGTGTCATCCTTGATGCCGCGGAACCGGTTCCCTGAGAGATCACGAATCACGGTCGGGTCGATTCGGACAGAATAATCACGACCACCGAGAAGGCCGGATTCAAAGTCTTCCAGGAGGATCGTCTCCACCTTGCCGGGGAGTTTCCTGCGGAAGGTGGATGCCGAATGATCGATCTCGCTCTGCACACGCGTCCCGGCAAGTAGGACTGCACGGTTGGCGGTGAATATGTCCCCTTCTGTTCCATCGAGCCCATCAACACGCACCCGGCCTTCAAATACATGCAGCTCCACCTCGTCGCGGTGGCTTGAGGCATCAATACCAAAAGCGGTGCCGAGATCGACGATGCGCTGGTGCGGGGTCACCACGGTGAATCCCCTGCCCGCTTCCGATGGCACCTGAAAGAAACCCCGGCCATGGTTCAGATGTAGAGTGCGCTCATCGACCAGTGTCAGGTCGGCAGGAGCCTCGATGACAGCACGCACGTCGTGCGGCAGTTCAAGCTCCACCACCCCGTGCTCGAGAACCACACGCGATCCTGTGGTCAGGGAGTTGCCCACTGGTTTATCAATGATACCTGCGTGG
>JARFPV010000446.1 GCA_029288115.1 Akkermansiaceae bacterium
GAGCGATTCCGCGCGCCATCATTTATGGAGGCAATCAAATCGGTGAATATCGCATTGTTTGCCGTTGATGAGGCCCACTGTCTGAGTCAGTGGGGACATGATTTTCGCCCTGAATACATGAAGCTCGGTAAGGCACTTGATGCGCTGGGGAGACCACAGGCAATCGCACTGACGGCCACCGCGACTCCGGTAGTTAGGGCTGACATCATGGAGGTGCTGGCCTTGCGTGATCCATTCGAAACGGTGAGTGGTTTCAGTAGACCCAATCTATCCCTTGCGATTACAACAATGGATAAACACCGGCAAAAATACGATCGTCTGGGTGAAATTATCCGCCAGTGGAAAACGGGAATCGTTTACTGCGCGACCCGTAAGCGCGTGGAGGAAGTTGCCGAGACCTTGCACGGACAGGGGGTGAAGTGCATTGCCTACCACGGTGGTCTGAGTGAAGCGGAAAGGGAATCGACCCAAAATGACTTTATCAGCCGGAAAGCCGATGTCGCAGTGGCTACCAATGCATTCGGCATGGGAATTGATCGCTCAGACGTGCGTTTCGTGGTGCATTTTGAAATCCCAGGCAGCGTTGAAGCCTATTACCAGGAGGCGGGGCGTGCCGGTCGTGATGGTGAGTCAGCGTATTGTGAATTGTTTTTCAACTATGCCGACACCCGCACTCAGGAGTTTTTCATCGAGGGGGCAAATCCGGGATACCAGACGATTTGTTCAGTCTATGATTATTTGCAGGGTGAGGCGGATGAGAATTTCGAAATCGTGCGAACACTCGACGAGATTGCGAGCGGCGCTGACGTGAAAAATGGCATGGCTGTCGGAAGCGCTCTGGCTGTCCTTGTGAGAGCGGGGTATCTGGAACGTTTTGATGTTTCTGGGTCGCGCACCCGTGGCTCCCGACTGAAACAACCTGATATTTTGACAGCAAATCTCTCGATTGACCGAGAGGGGCTTGAGGAAAAGGAGCGACGTGACCGTGAGAAACTCGATGCCGTGGTGCAGCTCTGTTATGGTAGGCAGTGCCGACAGCAGGCGATCCTCGAATACTTTGGCGAAGAAAATGCCGAGACCTGTGGCACCTGTGACATCTGCAGTGATGCCTACGGTGGTGATGCACGTGAACCGGCAAATGACGAAGAGCTGCTCATAGTTAGAAAAGCATTGAGCGGCGTAGCGCGAATGAGCCGAAAGACGGCAAACGGCTGGGATGGGATTTTTGGCAAAGGAAGAATTGTGCAAATGCTCATGGGCAGCCAATCACAGGAGATCAAACGTGTCCGACTCGATCAACTCAGCACTCATGGACTGTTGAAGTCATGTGGAACTGCCTATCTTAACGAACTATTCAGATCGATGCATGAGGCGGGCCTGGTGGTTACCCAGAAGGGGGAATACCCGCTGCTCACTCTGACTTCTAGAGGTGAAAAAGTGATGTCTGGGAAATCCAGACCCAACATCGTCTGGCCTGAACAGCACGCTGCCAGTCCGGTCAAAGACGGGTCGGTAGAAATGGAGGAATATGATTTTGATGCCGGGCTTTATGACCGACTTCGTGACCTGCGCAATAAGCTTGCCAAGCAAGAGGGCGTGCCATCCTATCAGGTGTTTCCTAACAAGACTCTGGAGTATTTCACTCGATTGCGTCCCAAGACGCACGATGCCGGTCGCCGGATCAAAGGGGTGGGGGAGATGAAAGCAGACAAGTATCTCGGTTATTTCATCGATGAGATCAATCGTGGGTGAATGATCACCCGTTTGATAAATTGAGGCGAAAATATCTCGCCTCACACGGTATCGAGTTGTAGAATGCAGCCGATATGGACGCTTTGATTAAACATGTGGAAGCAGGTGAGGAGTTAGGCACTCGTGAGGTGGGGGCCGCTGCCGACATGCTTTTGGACGGATCTGTTTCTGATGACAAGAAAGCGAGGTTCCTGAAGGGGTTGACCGCAAAAGGTGAGACAGCCGCAGAAATTGCGAGTTTTGTAGAATGTTTTCTGGAGCGCGCAGTTGACCCTGGAACTGCGGGGATGGAATTTGACGGACCAACGATCGATGTCTGTGGCACTGGTGGCGATAAGTTGAATTTGTTCAATGTCTCAACGACAAGCATGTTCGTCATCGCTGCCGGAGGCGCTACCGTGGTGAAGCACGGCAACCGTGGAATCACTTCAAAAAGTGGCGGCGCTGACGTGTTAGAATCTCTTGGAGTCAATCTTGAGATAAGCCCCGAAACATTCCGTGCATGCCTCGCTGAAGCTGGGGTTGGTTTTCTTTTTGCCCCGCTCTATCACCCTGCGTTCAAGGCGGTTGTTGGTGTGCGTGGAATGCTCGCCCAAGAGGGGATCCGTACCATTTTCAATCTGATCGGACCTCTGCTCAATCCCGCCCGACCAGAGTGCCAGCTTGTCGGAGTGTGTGATCCTGACCTAGATTCGGTTTTTGCTGAAATCCTGCAACGTCTCGGCAGGGATAGCGCCTGGGTTGTGCACGGCACCACGGCAGATGGCTCGCCGGTTGATGAGGTGAGTCTGCTGGGGCCTACGCGGATTTGTAAATCTGGCAACTATCAATCGATTGTTGATGAAGCGGTTAAACCTGAAGACTTTGGTTTTACTCCTTGTTCTGTAGCGGATCTTGAAGGAGGCGATGCTGATGTGAATGCACGCATACTAACGGATATCCTAAGCGGTAAGGAAACGGGGCCTAAGCGTGAAATGGTGCTATTGAATGCCGGGGCAGGTCTTGCATGTGCAGGTCTGTCGGACTCCATGGGCGATGGTGTCCGTTTGGCAGCTGAGCTCATTGATTCAGGCCAGGCACTCGATCGTCTCCATAAACTGCAAAGTGTGGCGAAGTAGTCACTTTCACATTCTGTGGCATCAATATATGCCTGTGCCACTCTTCCTTTTAATCATTACAACCATTTATATACATCATGAGCCCACACGTAAAACCAACCAAGATTCCGCAGGAGAGAGATTTCACCGGCGGTATGATTCACTCGCAATCCTGTGCCTTTGTTGGTTCGACTGGAGAGAAGAAGTTAGATGATCGCATCATGGAGCTCGCCAATGAGATTTCTGGCGGCAAAGAGAACTGTCTGTTAGCCGAGATGATGATTTCCGCTGTGAGGATTTCAAGGGGGGCAGTGACTGAGGGGGATTTTAAAACGATGAACCGTTCACTCAAGGAAATGAGGATCGCGAATGAGGTGTTTTATCCGTATCGGAACTGCCGCAAGATTTCTGTGTTCGGATCTGCTAGGACCGACCCCGAAGAGCCAGAGTATATGGCGGCCGTTGAGTTCTCGCGCAAGATGCGTGATGCAGGCTTTATGACCATCACCGGAGCCGGGCCAGGCATTATGGCGGCAGGACATGAGGGTGCGGGTCGAGAGGACAGCTTTGGGCTGAATATTAACCTGCCGTTTGAGGCGGCCGCCAATGCATTCATTGCGGGCGATGAAAAGGTGCTGGTTGTGAATGTTTTCTTCAGCCGCACGCTGTGCTTTGTGAAGGATTCGGATGACGGTGGCG
>JARFPV010000352.1 GCA_029288115.1 Akkermansiaceae bacterium
GATTGTTTTCACCTCTGAACTACTCTTTTGGGTTCACATTTGCATTCGAGATCAGTAGGGTGCCCGTGATGACCGACGCCGCACCTGACCTTCACCTGGCTCATTGCAGTGCATGCGGCTGTAAAATGGATATCTCGGCAATGGGGCCTTATACCAATGTGATTTGCCCTGATTGTGAGCATCACACGCGGGTGAAGTGCGAGCTCGGCCAGTATCTTTTGACCGGTAGGCACGCAGTGGGGGGTATGAGCATGGTATTCACTGCCCGGGATGTGACCCTTCAACGGGACGTTGCTATCAAGGTGCTCAACGAAAAATATTCGAGCGATGCCGCAAGGATGAAGCAGTTCGAGCAAGAGGCACTCATTACAGCGGCAATCAGTCACCCTCACGTGGTACGTGTGTTCACTGTGGGTCATGCGTGGGGGCACTATTATATTGCCATGGAAATGGTTCCCGGTGAGAGCCTGGAACAAAAGATCTCGCATAAAGATGCTCTAAGTGAGGATGTGGTCCTACCCATGGCTGCCGAGATGATTGCCGGTCTCAGGGCAGCGAAGCAAGCCGGGCTGATTCACCGGGATGTCAAGCCCGGCAACATTCTGTTTGATGCGTCGGGCCATGTGAAGATTGTCGATTTTGGTCTCGCCCTGATTACCCAGGGTGGAACAGCCAAGGCAGATGAAATATGGGCAACACCCTTTTACGTCCCACCTGAAGCCCTCGATGGGCGCGAAGAGGACTCCCGTAGTGATATTTATGCTCTTGGAGCCACCCTCTATCACGTCTTGTCGGGTCGCCCGCCCATCAGCAATGATGTCAAGACGACGAAATCAGTTAGAAAGGCCAAGGAGAATGTGCTTCCTCTGGCGGAGGTGGCTCCGTGGCTGAAAGATGAGACCTGCTACCTTGTTGATAAGGCGATGGCAATAGAGCCTAAAGACCGATTCGATACATATGCCGAAATGGAGGAAGCTCTACAGGCAGCTCAAAGGGCGATGAAGGGTCAGGGAGCTGCTGAGCCCATCCATAGCCGCGAACGTGCGCAACGTCGTGTAAAAAAGAAATCTGGTATGCTGAGTCTTGTCATTTCTGGCGTGGTAGCTCTACTGCTTGTTGCTGCTGCGTTGGCTATTTTTCTGAATAAACAGGGAGATGTGACCTCTTCGACGGGAGATTCAGGCGATGCGGTAGTGGACACGATAGAACCAGTTGGCACCTATGATCCAGAGGTAGCGGCGCAGATCGCAAAGATGGTGAATAGGTCGCATGCTCGGCTGGGGCAGCATGAGTATGACGAGGCTAGAGACATCTTTTTTCAGATGATGAATGATCCCAAAGTGCGCGAACCGGTCGCATCATGGGCGGGGATTGAGGCGGTAATTGCAACATGGCTTGAGGGAAACCCTGGCGACGCTACCAATGCTATACAGAAGGTCATTCAGCATATGTCGAACAAAGGTGTATCAGGAAATGAGACTGTTGCGCAGCTAGGGCGGCAACTTCTAACACCGAATACGATCAGCGAAGTGAGAGAAACCGAGGGTAGTATGAGTGTGGTATACCTGATGGCCGTGGCGCTGAAGAACTGGGAAATGGGATCCATGGATCGTGCCGTGCCGGTCTTTGAAAAAGTTATCAATTACCCCTTGCCCAAGGGCAGCCCCTTGCGGGTTTATCATAAAATTGCTCGGCACTACATAGCCGATTACAAGCGGATGCAGCCATATAGCGATATGCAATTGCCTGATAGTATCGAGGGCACGCGCAGCAAAATTAGTGAACTTAATGCACTGCTGAAAGAGTTGCAAACACGTGGTCGATCCCGATTTCATGTTCGGACATGGCAGCTGAGGCTGCACCGCCATGTCAAACGCCTCAGAGATATCGCCGAGCAGCAGGGGAATGATCAGGACAAGGCACCACGCTTCAGCGAAGTGAAACCGAAATTCCAAGCACTGGTCGCACAGGCAAAGTATGCCGAGGCATCCGAGATCTTACATGACGTCAGGATAGAGCGTTACGAGGAAAATGAACGTGACTCACTGATTTATCTCTCTGATTCCGCCAGTGCTTTCCTCGGTACGCTTGAACAAGTCATTCCTGAGGCTGGCGTGAATATGGATATCGCAGGCGCTGATGGGGAGAAATACCAACGTATTGTCAATGCCAAGTCTGGGGGGCTTACTCTCCTAGGTGAATCTGGCGAGGTGTTTGTCCCGTGGGCCGAACTGAAACCCGATAGTGTGTTGGCTATTCATCAGAAGGCATTCCGTCAGACACTCAGCACTCTGGAGGGGCAGCTCCGTACCGAGCAGGCAATTTGTTTTGCCTGGCTGACAGGGATGAAGGATAAGGCAAAGGGAGCTGCCGGTAAACTCTCCGACCAGAACCGCAACTTCAGGAAGCGCTGGGGCAGCACCATGCGTGCCCTGAACGAAAGCCCATGAGAAAATGAGTTAGCCAACTTACTCTGACCTTCCTGTTCTCACAGAGGTCACGTTAGCTGGAAGCTATCCAGGTGACTACATCTTGAAATGACGGGACGCTACCTCACAGAATGCACCAGCGGGGCATGCCGACTGAGGCTATTCCGTTCCTCCGTCTGATTCGAAACTCCCGGTGAGAAGCTCAATAAAACGTTTGCCCCGGTCGCTCAGCGACGCGCGATAGCCCGTGCCAATAACAAACCCTTTGGTGTGATAACTGTGCTTTGAACGGCATTTTCTAACTGATGAAATTCTAGGCGACTGCACAACGCGCTGGCTTGGGACTATCGCGACGGGAAAGCCTGAAGCTGTGAATGATATCTCCCATGAAGGTGATTTCGCTTTCTCCGTTCCTTGAGTGAGCCATGGGTAACGCCTGAGAATGCACATGGTCTTGCCGTCAACGGCGCGGGGAAGTGTGACCTTGTAATAAACCGGCTGAGTCCTGACAAAACGGGGCAGTGTTAGTGATGGGTCGCGTTTCTGGGCAATGTAAAAGGCTGCAATATCGAGCCCCGCCATATTCATGCCATTATGCATTCCATGATAATTTTTTCCTCCCAGGTGCTTGTTATGCCATTGGGTGAACTGCTCATTCATCATCAAGTTAAGCTCCAGATGAAGGTGGGAGCGTTCGCGGTTGAGACCTGCTCCAGTGTATCCCATTTGTCCGATCATTTGTCCTTGGACAACGCGCTCGCCCGGTTTTGCTGACACATTGGAGAGGTGTGCATAGAGACTGTAAATTGGTCCGCAGTCCCAGAGATGCTCGATCACGACATACTTGCCATAATTACTTCGTGATGAACTGGAGTTAACGTAGGCAACTGTGCCAGCAGCAATGGCCTTGATTTCGTCCAGTGGGTTGTTCGAGCGGTCACGGTTAAGGGGTTTGATGTCGATACCCTCATGGAACCGTGTGCCGATCACGCCATCCTCAGTGCGCTTCAGATTTCTAACAAATCCATATTTCCCCGCTGTCCACGGCTTGGAAGCTACGCCCTCGAAGTTCCTGTGCACATACATGTAGAACTTGTCCCCTTCGCCGGTAAAGATGTGATTGTTTGTCGTAGGCAGGATGATTTTCTGCTGTTTCGCCGCATCAGGGGTCTGGGCTACAGTCGGGTTCACAGCGCATGCCGCCGTGAACATTAACAGAATGCGTCTTAACGATTGCATCATGGATCAGGCTTAAGACTTTTTCTGCCTCAAGTTCTTCTTAGCCTCTTTCACCCGTTGCTTCCACTTTTTCTCGTCCTCACCAATCCTGGGTACCAATAGATCATACTGCTGAACCTCTCTCAGGATCACACCACTCCAGACCACGAGTAATCCGTCGTTCACAGGTTTGTCGATACGAACCACGCCCACCGCTTGACCATTCAAGAGTGCGAGGAGAAGTTTGCCACGGTTGCTGGATGTCGATGCAAACAGTCTGCGCTTCGCCCGCTCATTGAGCTGGAAGACCAGACCGTAGGTTTTTTTATCGTCTGCAGGAAACGGGCTGAATGCTGCAATATCCTTGGTGCTTATCTCAGGCGCTTTGCGGAAGTATTTTTCACCAGCGAGGGTTTTGACCTTACGAACAAATTTAGGCCCCTCCTGCGCGGAGCCCTCTACATGGAAGGACACTGAGGCGGGTGGTGTTTTTTTCCCGCTGGCGCAAACCAATGCGGGAGTGAGCAAAGCAAACAGGATCACAAGGTGTTTCATGTGCCTACACTGACCCGACGGGCCCTCACCATAAAGGAAAAAATCCCACGGGCACCTTACCCGTGGGATTTGTGAAATATTGTGCCTGGTTACCGGCGGCGGAGGTTGCAGCCAGTGTGTTAACCTAGCGGCGACGTCTGAGGATCAGAAGTCCTGCGCCGAGTCCGCCGAGAAGCGCACTGCTTGGCTCTGGAACCGCAGTCCAGCTGACAGCAGCAAGTCCTGCACCGTCGCTACCTGGGTTTCCGATCATATCGAGCTGAAACTTCTGCGGGTTGTCACCGATGTTTGAGATGGCCACTGCGTCGAATCCAGGGTTGATTCCAGCCACGTCGAAGTTGACGTTCAGTGCCTTTGGTCCGAGGAAGGTAACACGGATACGCTCGCCAGGATCCATCTCAAGGGAGTTCTTGATGGTTCCGGAGTCGTTCGCATGAACTTGGCCTACCTGAACAACATCAGGAGCAGGGACTTCGAACAAAACAAGGCCATACCCGGCCACATTGATGGCCTGCGGGGTGACGGATGAAATCGAGGTCCCGGACGGGAGGGCAAGCGCATTGAAATCAATGGTGAATGCCTGCGAAACAGCGGTGGCCGCCAGCGACATCGTCGCGATGAGGAGTGATTTAATTTTCATGTTTGGAGGGTGGGTTGGGGTGGTTTACTGCGATTAATTATTCGAAAATATTTACGAAATCGTCGCTGATGGGTGAATTATTACAAAAAACACCGATTAGGCAAGGATTTTTTAACCCTTAAAGTCAATAAATCCGAATAATTATAAAAAATGACATTTAAGATGTGTGAAGCATTCGGCGTCTAACTTCCTTTGTTAGGGGGTTTGGGGTACGACGGGCGTTACCGGCTTAGGGATCGCACCCCCTTTCAAAAGGTGGATTTTTTTTCGTGGGCAAGCAATCAGGTGGTCTTTTTAGACCGTAAAACTGCTGTTTTTCACCCCTTGTTGGCTTTTTCTAGTGCATCCATGGATGCACTCATCAAGATGCTCGGGGGGGGATCTCCCTGATTACTCTACGGCTGGTTGCATTCCTCTTCCAGGTGAAGATTGTTGAACTTGATAGCCTCGGCCCCGACTAGAATAGCCGTCCCTAACAAACGATCTTCAGTGATGGTGAGTGGCACCTGTGCTGAGGGGCGCGTCAGTCCCATGATCAGTTGGCCGTATGCTTGTGCTCCTCCAAGGTGCTGTAGCAACTTCAATGAGATATGCCCCGCGTCGAGGTTGGGGAAAACCAGTACATCTGCAGGATCAAGTAATGCTTGGTCGGGTAGTTTTACTTCCGCTGCTGCTGCATCGAGTGCCACGTCTGCCTGAACTTCACCAACGATCTGCATGTCGATGCGATCGTCGTGTGCACGTTGGCGCGCTAGCTCGGTAGCGGCAGCCATCTTTTTGGCTTGCTTGGTGCCGGCGCTTCCCTTGGTGGAGTGACTGAGCATCGCCACCCTCGCTGGTCTGCCGAGGAAATGCTCAGCAAGTTTTCCGGTTTCGATAGCGATAGTAGCTAGCTGCTTGATGTTTGGTTTGGGGATGATCCCGCAATCTGCAAGTAAAAGGATACCGTTTTCCCCGAAGTGATCCAAGTGAGGTGCAGCCAAGACAGAAGTGCCAAATATCTTTTTAACTCCAGAAATCGGTTTGATCATCGAGATGGCAGAACGGAATACCACGGTCGGAGACGATGCGTTTCCCGCCACCATTCCGTCGGCATGACCATACTGGATCATCATCGCAGCAAAATTATGAGGCCTCGTAATCAGTTCACGAGGGTTAGCGATATCTTTGTTCCGGTATCGCGACATTTTTTTAAGCCGACTCTCGAACAGGTCGATCTCGCACGACTCAGCAGGCTCCATCACACTGACAAACGTCATGTCCACATCGTGCTCCTCTGCCATCGCAACGATCCGTTTTTTATTTCCTAGTAGAATAGGCACCCCAATCTCCATCTCCACCATTCGGGAGGCAACACGCAGCACGCGAATGTCCTCACCATCTGGGAATACTATCCGCTTTGGGTGTTTCTTTAGCTTAAGGCAGAGCTTCGCCATCAACGGATGGGACTCGGGTAGATTCGTGGAGGCAGACATGGTAGGTGAAGGTGAATGTGCTCTGGCCTCAACATGGTTTGTGTTGCGGCAAGCTGCAAGTGCGGACAGAGTATTCGTAAAAAAAAATGATGCAAATGACAGTTGATTAGCTGCCGTATTCATTTTCTGCTATACCCATCGACATCGCAGCGTATCCTGTCGGTTAGTTGCCTGTCTATATATTCCAATTCAGCAACCTTATCGCTACATTACTATGAAAACCATCGCCATCCTCGCCATCACCTTGCTCCTTAACGCCACTCTTCACGCCGACCACCACAAAGGGAAAGCCGCCACTGCTCCGTTCCGTCACGTCGTCATGTTCAAATTTAAAGACGACGCCACCAAGGAGCAGATCGCCGCTCTCGAAAAGGGCTTCTCCGCACTGCCTAAGAAAATCGATACCATCGTCGACTACGAATGGGGCACCAACGTCGGCGACCGCAACAAGAACCAGGGGTTCACCCACTGCTTTATCGTCACCTTCAAGGACAAGGCCGGGCTGGATGTCTATATCCCTCATCCGGCGCATAAGAAATTCGTCGAGCTGCTTCTCCCGAGCCTCGACAAGGTGCTCGTGTTCGACTTCGTGGCGAAAAAAAATTGATTTCACTGGAGATATACCAGCCAAACCAACCGTCCCTATTTTTTCGGAAATGTG
>JARFPV010000353.1 GCA_029288115.1 Akkermansiaceae bacterium
CTGGAGCCCGATGATGACCCGCGTGCTTTTATATCGGCATTCGAGGAAACCTGCGAATTTAAGCAGGAACTGGTGAACAATGCACCAAGCGATGAGATAAGGTTCCGCTACCAACAGGAACTGCTTGAATACCAGGCTGCAGTCAAGGTGGTGGTGGGCAGACAAAAGGCACGTCCTCACACGGACTTTATTGTGGTGCTTTTACTCATAGCAGCATTTTCGGCCGTCGGCTGGTGGGGATACCAGTGGTACCAGCAGCAGTGGAATGCTCATGAGCAAGCGGAATTGCAAATTGCGCAGCTACAGTCGGACGGACGTATCGCGGTCGTTAGCCGCAAGTGGCAGCAGGCCGAGGATGCCTACGCGAAAATCGAGGAACTGGACCCCGGTTCGACCATTGCCGCCGCCGGCAGGGTGGCGATCCTACGCGGCAAACAGGAGGAACTCAGTCAGCAGCTGTTTTACACGCTCGGCGAGAGCCAGGCAGCCCTCGAGGCCGGAAGATGGGATGATGCCGAAAAGCTTGCCCGCCAGGTGCTTGAAACCGACCCCGACAACCTAGCCGCCAAACGCAAGCTTGAGATTATTTCCGAAGGCCGACGCAAACAAGAGATCGCCGTCAAGATGCTCGCAGTTACCGAGGCTCTCGATGAGAACAATCTACCAGCCGCACGCAAAGCTCTTTCCGTCCTGCGTGAGAGCGACCCACAAAACCCGAACCTCTCCGGATTTGTTGATCGAATCACTAAAGGAGAGCTTGAGATCAAGCAGCGCCAGGACAAAGCGCTCGGACTGTTGGCTGAGGCTAAAAAACTCGACACTGGCGAATACTCGCCACAAGCAATGTCGTTGCTCGACGAGGCACGCCGCCTTTTCCCAACGAATTCAGACATCCTTTCGTTGCACAAGAAGATGGGTGCCTACACCCGGGCAATCAACGTGCCTAAGGATTTCCCTACCGTTGCCAAGGCACTCGAAGCGGCACGCCCGAACGACTTGATCCGCCTCGCCGAGGGCACCTACAATGAGGCGATTGTCATCAACAAACCCCTTCGGATTGAAGGTGCTGCAGGCGAGAAAACCATCATTGAACTGCCCAGCAAAGAGGCTTCATTGCTGACTATTTCCAAAGAAGCTGCGGGCGCGAATGTTACGGGAATCGTTTTTAAACACACTGGTTTCGACCACGGAAAGGATCGCTATTCAGGACTCACCATCATGGCTGAGGATGTTGAAATCAGGGGGTGCGTCATTCATCACGCTGCGGGTCATGGCATCGCCATACTTGATGGAGCCAGCGCTGAAATCAGTGGCTGCAAGATTACCCAATGCGGTTGGGACGGCGTATCGGTGTATGGAAATAACAGCCGCGCCGATATCAGGGACAGCATCTGCGAAGGCAACCTTCAGAACGGCACGAACTTCTGGCAGGGCGGCGGCGGCAAGGTCACTAACAGTCGCCTGCTTAAAAATGGCCTATGCGGTGTCGTCGCCATGAGCAAAGGGGTTGAAACTCAAATAACATCATGCACCAGTTCAAACAATCGTGAGGCTGGCATCCTCATTTCCGATGGCGTCAACGCGACCCTGGTTTCCAATAAATGTGAAAAAAACCTACTCAGTGGTATTGTCGCACGCGGCAAAGACACCCAGGTTTCCATGACGGGCAACCTCACCAAAGGCAACCACGAGGCAGGCATCCTCACTCACAAGGGAGTGGTGGTGAACAAATTTGAAAACAACGCCTCTAGCGGCAATACCAGTCGTCAGATTTGGCGTGATGCCGATCTTTAGTCCAATCCGAACCAAGCCAATGAGCGATACCAGTGAGCCACGCCCGAAGGTTGCCTTGCTTTCCATCCTGCTCGAAAAACGTAAACTCGGCTGGGTAATGCTTGGCGGGGGACTTGTCTATTTCCTGATTTCGCTGACCGGCATACCGCTCGTCACATGCTCATTCAAAGAAACCACTGGCTATGATTGCCCTGGCTGCGGACTGACACGAAGCTCGACCGCCATTCTTCACGGCGACTGGCAAACCGCATTCTCATACCACTGGTTTGCACCCGTATTCATGGTGTTCTGGGCAGCTGTTGGACTGGGACTGGTGTTACCTGAGCCGTGGCGTGGAAAGTTCCTCAATGTTGTCAGAAAAAGTGAACGCGTCACCTGGTGGCCTGTATTTCTAGGTATAGGATTGGTTATTTATGCATTGACGCGAAATGTCGTTGGCGGTTAGTCTGCAAATATTGGTGGATCAATTTCCTCCAATCGCCCAGACACAGGCAAACAACACAAACCCAATTACTAAACAACCCACATAATACCATGGCAATACTCGGAATGATTTTTGGAATCGGATCTCTCGTCTGCTGGATCATGACACTGATCAAGATGTTTCAGAATGAAAACGTCGGTCTCGCAATCCTCGGCATCATCTGCCCACTTTGGGCATTTATCTGGGGATGGATGAATGCAGCAAAGCATAACCACAAGAAGATCATGATGATTTGGACCGCATGCTGGATCCTCGGCATGATCTTCAATATTGCAAGCGGTGGCTTCCAAGCCTCCTTCAGCACTGGAAGCTAAAGCGCTCCAATCACACATCAATCCTATCCCAAGCCCTCCGCCCACACCCGGCGCGGAGGGTTTTTTCTTTGCTCATCTTGACCCGATTTTCGCTTGCAGGGCGGGGGAGTTTGCGTATTTTCCGCCCCGGAATTTACCAATCCTTCATTTTCAATCATCCAACCATTCATTCCAATGTCCGCTGCTACCGAAGAACACACGCATACATTCCAGGCCGAGGTCCGTCAGCTCCTCGATATCGTCATCCACTCGCTCTACACCGACAAAGAGATCTTTGTCCGTGAGCTTGTTTCCAACGCTTCAGACGCCTTGGAAAAGATGCGACTCAAGCAGCTCACTGAAAAGGACATCTACGAGGCCGACCGCGAGCTCGGCATCGAGATCACCACCGACGAGGAAGCCAAAACACTGACCATTTCAGACGCCGGCATCGGTATGTCCAAGGAGGAACTCGTCGAGAACCTAGGCACCATCGCGCACTCCGGCACCAAGGCTGTCTCT
>JARFPV010000488.1 GCA_029288115.1 Akkermansiaceae bacterium
CACCCTGCTCGGTGTTCATGCGCATATCCAGCGGGCCGGGACGGGTGAAACTGAACCCGCGAGCGGCATCATCCAGCTGTGGTGATGACACCCCCAGATCCATAAGCACACCATCTACCTTGCTGCCCAAACCACGCTCTGCAACCATGCTCGCTACCTGCCTGAAGTTGCAATGAATAATTTCTATTCGCTTATCTGCGTTGAATTGCCGGCGGCCGTAGGAAACGGCCTGCGGGTCCTGGTCAAAAGCCAGTAAACGCCCGCCATCATTCAAACAATCAAGAATTGCTTTGGAATGTCCTCCCCGGCCAAATGTCGCATCTACATAAACACCATCAGCCTTGATGTTGAGTGCGTTGATTGCTTCTTCTAATAAAACCGGCTGGTGTTCCAGATCCGATCCCATCCGGATCAAAGCGATAACTCTTCCAGCGCAGCCGGAAGATCATCATCACCATTCTTCACGCTCTCAACCCATTCTCCCTGGCTTTCATTCCAGGCATCCTCGTCCCAGATCTCGAATTTTTTACCCTGTCCGATAAGGACGATTTTTTTATTCAGCCCGGCAAATTCGCGTAACATTGCTGGCAGCAATATCCTGCCCTGGCTGTCGATTTCACACTCGGTGGCATAACCAATCAGCAGACGCTGCAACAGGCGTGCCTGCTTGTTGAGGCTGGGCAGGTCAACCAGTTTGGCTTCAATGATTTCCCACTCAGGCAGCGGGTAGACGAGCAGGCAATGATCACGGTCGACGGTAACAACAATGCGGCTACCGCATATCTCGAGCAAACGCTCGCGATAGCGCGATGGCATTGCCATTCTGCCTTTGGCATCAAGCGTAAGATTGTTGATCCCCCGAAAACTCATACTCTGACCTGTTCCCACAAAAAACCACTTTTCTCCACATACCCACACTATAGGTATCTATTCCCCACACTGTCAAGTATTTTCAGGATTAAATTTGTAAGGAAAATGCCTTATCTCACAGCGACTTAGCTATGAAATCGAAGCACGATTAAGAGGGGGATTTTTTGACTATTTTAAATCATCAGCTTGCTCATAGAAGCTGACAATCTACTTTAACTTCGGGGTGTAGCCGACGAACGGTCGGTTTTGATGGGCCTTTTGAAAGTGGGAGTCGGCCGATAAGCCGGGTTCTGTCGTTGAGCAGTCATTCATCTGGGATGCCCGTTACCGGACACCTCGAGCAACCTACCCGGGAACAGTGCGGACCACACCAGTG
>JARFPV010000534.1 GCA_029288115.1 Akkermansiaceae bacterium
GCTTGAATCGGCTCAGGCAGCTTCGCACCGGCCAAGCTACCATTGTTTTTGATCCCAGTAGGAATGCAGGTTCCAGGATCAAACCCTTGGTTTTGCAGGAAAAAAATGATGCGCTTTGGACCTCCGGCAATCACAGGAGTAGAGCCCGGCAAAGCTGCCCGAGCAATCCCCGGGAACATCGATGTTCCAAGCGTCGCACCAAAGCCAGCACCAAGACCCGAGGCGAGCATTTGCAGGGATTTTCTACGGCTGATCATAATCGTGAATAACGTATTAGCACACTACGTTTCCGATTACAAAATTCTTTCCCCCAGTGTAATAAACCAGCTCACTCGCCAGTGGGTGTTGACCTGCCACCTTCACGATAGCTGTGTAGTAATTTACGAAGGAGGATGACCTTCTCCGGATGTTTGCTGCTGAGGTTATCTTTTTCCTTCGGATCGGACTTCAGATTATAGAGCTGAAACTTCCCGTCGGGCTTCAGTTGGAAATAATCCAAGTCTTTCCATTTCCCCGTGTCGGGGTCACGTTCCGGGTACCAGGTCTTGACGAGCATTTTTCCTTTGTCGTCTCTCGGATAATCACCATCGCCGGAGCCCTCGATGAGTTTCCAGTCGCCCTGGCGGATAGCGAACTGACCTGACACCGAGTGATGCACGGTCGCTTCCCGCAGGGGACGTTTGTATGGCTGACCGAGCAACACCTTGGTCAGGTCATAGCTATCTTCACCTGCATTGTTAGGCACCGGTTGATTGAGGAGCGCGGCGAAGGTGCGGAAAAAATCGGTGAGGCACACAGTCTCGTCTGAGACACTTGCTGGCTTAACCTTTCCCGGCCAGCGCACGATGAGCGGGACACGGTGACCAGCTTCGTAGATATGGCGTTTGGTGCCACGCCACGGGCCGTTGCACGGGTGGTTGTTGAAGGCTGCGAGCTCTTTGAGTTTTCCGGGTGGCCGACCACCATTGTCACTGGTGACGACAACAATGGTATTGTCAGTGAGGCCATTCCGATCGAGCGCATTCAGAACCTGCTGCACTGCCCAGTCGAACTCGACAACAAACTCGCCGTAAACCCCGGCTTTGGTTGTGTCTTTAAACTTTTTGTTAGGCGTGAGCGGGAAATGGATGTTCGTCGTGGAGTAGAAAAGAAAAAATGGCTTCTCCTTGTTACGATCTATAAAGGCAACAGCCTCTTTCGACAGATCGATGGCAGTATCTTCCAAGCTGCGCACGGTATCCTTCATTGCCTCCGGACTATTGTATTTCAGACCTGGTTTCAGCCCTACAACACGGCGGTCGCGCATGAACACCTGACGTCTTTTGCTGCTGTTATGGCTAAAGGGGACGCCAAAAAAGGAATCGAAACCCACTTCCAGCGGACCCGGTTTTGGTTCGGCGCCTAAATCGGCATTCAACTCTGTCCCCCACCCCAGGTGCCACTTCCCGATGCACCCGCTGGCGTAGCCTGATTGCTGGAAAATTTTCCCCATCGTCAGTCGATTGGTATCGATGAGCAACGGGTGGTTTTCCTGGAGCACCCAGTTTTTTAACCAAGTGCGCCAGCAGTAACGACCAGTCAGGACTGAGTAACGCGTCGGCGTGCAGACTGCCGAGGGCGAGTGCGCGTCGGTAAACTTCATCCCCTCTTTGGCGAGCCGATCACATGCCGGTGTTTTGAAATGCGTCGCGCCGTAGCAGCTCATATCCCCGTATCCAAGATCATCAGCGAGGATAAAAACGACGTTCGGCGGAGCAACAGAAGCAGTCGATACCGCGTCACCCAACATCACTGCCAGCAATAGGGCAGCGAGCCCCATCGCCAAACTATCACACCTCGAATGTATCATCACCCTGACCATACGATCAGAATGAGCTCGTTTCTTTCCGAGATCAATTCGCATTCACAACGGCACGCAGGAAAATCCGGCCGAACGCTTCACTTGAGGTCGCGGTCACGGTGGTGACGGATCCGCTGGTGCTGGGCACGAAGGTCACCGTAGGGCCGCCGCCGGGACCGTTGCCACTGGTATACCAGTCGGTGAGGTTTGGCGACCACTCGTAGTGACCGGTAATGTCGCTGGGCATATCAGGATTTTGCGCATGGGTGAAAGTCACCGTGGTTGATGACGTCGTCATGCTGGTAACAAACTGGTTACGCTCACCGGGGTTGGTGCCAAGCCACGCTTCCAGATGGTTAGAAAGGCCATCCTGATCCGAGTCGTCCTCGGGGTCTTTATCCTCAGCAGCCAATGCCCACGTGGGATTAGCTACGTAAGTGGTAAAAATGTTTGGCGCAATCCCTGTTGTCGTGGCGGATGCTTCGGACGACGGGGATGTTGTATTGAGGTTACTGCTCTTGTCACGCGCTTTGACGGTGTAGGTGTATTGCGTTCCGGGTGTAAGGCCAGTGTCGGTGTATGTCGGGCTGTCTTGCCAGCCGCTATCGTCACCACCGGGGTTGCCGGATGTTTCTTCGAAGTAGTATTCCACTCCCGAGGAATCCGTTGCAGTGGTCGCGGTCATACTGATGGTAGTGTCCGTGCTTCCTGCTGCTCCGCCCACTACCGCGGCAAAGCTCGTGCCGAGACGAATCTCGTCGTAGGTCGCGCTAGCCTTGTTGCTCAGGATTGCCACTCGGTCGAAGCTCGCTTGATCGAGGTCCAAGCTGACCGTCGCGATCGGCGAGGTCGGCTCGGTGGTCAGGTCGGTAACGTTGTAGAGCTCAAGCGTATCGTTGCTACCGTTCGCGCTCCAGACGATCTTGCCGGCGATGAGGCGGGTGGACGAGGCGTTCAATGTGCTGTCGACCTTGGCCAGGCCGGTCGAGTTGTCGAAACCAATGGCACCGATCCATTCGTTGTTGGATGAGCCAAAGCCGAACGCTTCGCCGTTCGCGACATAGTTGTTCATGTTTGCCCCTGACGCCACGTTGAAGGTACCTGTGCCG
>JARFPV010000574.1 GCA_029288115.1 Akkermansiaceae bacterium
GTTAGATTCCGCACTCAAGCAAATTTCCGAGCAAGGTGGTGTGCTTCTCTATCTTCGTCAGGAGGGCCGCGGCATTGGCCTTCCAGCAAAAATCCACGCCTACAAGCTGCAGGAAGAGGGTCTCGACACCATCGAGGCAAACGAAAAACTCGGTTATCCGTCGGATTTGCGAGACTATGGCATGGGAGCTCAAATCCTCCACGACCTGGGTGTAAGAAAGATCAAACTTCTTACCAACAACCCGAAAAAAGTCATCGGGCTGGAGGGCTACAACCTGGAAATCGTCGAGCAACTCCCCCTCAGCATGCCAGCCAATCCTCACAACGAGAAATACCTCGATACCAAAAAAAACCGCATGGGGCATACGTTGTAGGCACATAGCGTGATTACGGCTCATCATTTTCCCCTTGATGAGTCTTCACATCCAACATTAGGATGCTAGACGCTATGAAAAATACAAAACTATCCATTCGCAGCTGGGCTGTCGCTCTGCTTTCAGCTGCCGCTATCACCACTGCTGCGTCAGCAGAGGTTGGCAACGTCAAGGACGCGCTCAGTGTCGCGTTGAAACAAGAAACCATCGCCGCCGGCGGTGAAAAAATGAAGCTGTATTCGCTGAATGCAAACTACAATGGAGCCACCAAACGCTGGACCTTCCAGTTCTATGATGGCGGTGCAAACATCCACAGCGTCAGCGTGGATAAGACCGGCAAGGCACGCTACTACTCGCGCGACAAGGGCACCATGCGTGTTTTTGATGACCTTGACTGGAGCAAACTCCCAGCGCCATCCGCTGTCCTCATCGATGACATCGTCGGCCAAGCCAAGACAGCGCTTGCCGCACTCAAGTTCGAGACCCTCGACAACGGCAAGATCTACATGAACTACTACGTGCGAAGCGAGTATCGTCAGAAGGACGTCCCCTACCACGCCTGGTCAGTCACCCTTCCTCTTAAGGAGGCAAAGAAAGGCAAGACCGTTGGATTTAAGAATGGTAAAATCGACACCATCCTCACTTCCACACTCTATGGTGGATAAATCGCCGTTAGACACAAAACTCAATCAAGCCCGTGGCGTGAGTTCTCGCGCGCGGGCTTTTTCTTTACGAGACCCTGACAAACGGCGGGATCGAGCAACCTATGGCATCGGCAATGGCACGCAGCAGTTCGGCTTCGCGGCTTGCAATCTCACCATCCTGCACCACGGACAGGCCACACATGCGTAGCAGTTGTTTTTTCACCAAGGGTGTGGCGTGGTTGTATTTTTCCAGAGCGGATTCGATCTGCTGCAAACCACACCCCTCCTCCGGCAGCATTTGCAGTTGCCAGACTGACTCCTCGGTGGCTGCCCTGTAGGCATCCTGCGCCTGCTCTTCTCCGCCTACCAAGGCAAGGGTCGACAACAGAACGTTGGTTTCATGCTCCAGCGATGCCAGCTTGCGGAATTTGATCCGTGGGTAGGCTTGGCTACGGAAATGTGCATCGAGATGCCTCTGGATCACATGCTGCAGCATGTATTCAAAAAGATCCACCTGCCCGTCACTGGCGATGAGCCACTGGGTGATTTCGACAAAGCGGTCATACTCTGGCAGCGACAGTCCTCTCAATGTGGGAATACACAGATCGACCAATGCGATTTTTTGAGATGAATGCAGATCACCTAAGGCATGGTTCCAATTGAGCGCCATTTCACCTGCAACTTCCCCAGCTCCTTTTTTAACAAATAACACCTCCCCTTCCTTAAGCTGGTCATCCTCGGCTAACAGAAGCCCGAATACAAGTGCCTGCGATTCCTCACGGTCGTGACAGGCTGCCAGCCATTCTTTTTGAAGCCCTTGCCGCAGCAGCACACCCACGTTGGCATGAACCTCAGACGGCTCACCAATTCGGTCAATTCTGTTACGTGGAAGCGGAGGTGGCGTCGCGCCACTTCCTGAGCTTCCTGCCAGACCGCTGAGCCGTGGGTCGGTGACACGTTTCCCTGCCCGACCATAAGCCACGTCCGGCAGGCTTGTTGTGATAAACTTTCCATCCCAGCTTTTCTGGATCGCTTTAATCCGAACATCCAGTGGCGGGTGCGTTGCCAGTCCGAAACTGAACATGCCGCCGTCGGCGAAGAACAAGTGGCTCGCTTCGGTTGCCTTGGCGGCATTCATCTTTGATCCATACTGCTGGCCACCGATCTTTTTTAACGCCCCCGCAATGCCGTCCGCATTTCGAGTGAACTGCACCGCCGACGCATCCGCGAGATACTCACGCTGACGTGAGATGGCTGCTTGGATCAGTCTGCCAAAAAACACCCCCACACTTCCCACGATCATCAAACCCACACCTGCAAGAAGAATCGCGACCACGATTCCGCCACTTCCCTTGTCGTTACGCGAACTGCGCACATTGGCAAACCGCAGCGCCTCGAACAACATGCGCCCAATCATGGAAATCATCAGGATGCCAAACAGAAGACCCATCAATCGCATGTTAAGCCGCATGTCACCATTCAGGATATGGCTGAACTCATGCGCCACCACACCCTGAAGCTCGTCACGTGTCAGGCGTTGCAAACAACCACGGGTCACCGCAACCACGGCATTGCCCGGTTCGGTGCCGGCTGCAAAGGCATTGATACCCAGTTCGTTATCCATGATCCAGACCTGGGGCACAGGAACCCCGGACGCGATCGCCATTTCTTCCACCACGTTCCTAAGCCTGCGCTCATCGGTGTCTGTGGTATGTGGATCTACCTGGCGTGCTCCCATGTCACGAGCGACGACGGCACCTCCGCCATTGAGCTGCATCGTCTTGAAAAGACTCCCCGTCCCCATCACTCCACCGGTCGCGAAGGCCGTCAGTACAAACACCCCAGGCATCCACGGGCTGACAGCCGCTCCCGTAAACAAAAGCACGATATAAACAATTCCGTAAACCGATATGATAATCCCCACAATGGCGAGGATGAAGTAGAGCACCAGCCACTTCGTCCGCCGCCGAGCGTCATCCTGTGCCTCAAAAAAGTTCATTTCCTATCACTGATCACTGCACACGGATCACATTCCACTTTTTGCCGCAGCATGCGACTAAAACTCCACCTTCACCGCCTCACGCTCACTCTCATCAGCCACCTCGAACAAGGTCGCTAACTTGAAGTTAAACATTCCGGCAATGATACTGGCTGGAAAAACTTCGGTCTTCGTATTATACTCGGTTACCGAGTCGTTGTAAGCCTGACGTGAAAACGCAACCTTGTTCTCGGTCGATGTCAGTTCCTCGCTAAGCTGCATCATGTTGGCATTGCTCTTGAGATCGGGATAGCTCTCGGACAGTGCAAAAAGCCGACCCAGCGCACTACCCAGCCCACCT
>JARFPV010000590.1 GCA_029288115.1 Akkermansiaceae bacterium
ACATTGGCACGATCGTTCACAAGGGCTGAACCCGACATTTCAAAGCTCAAAACACAAACCCAACAAAACAATGGATCCAGATACTGTCATTTTAGAAACCGAGGGCAATATGCAAAAAGCCGTGGAGTACATCATCCATGAATTCGCAGGTGTTCGCACCGGCAAGGCAAACCCTGGACTCGTTGAAAACATTGATGTCAATGTACCCAGCTACGGCAGCGTGATGAAAATCAAAGCTCTCGCCGTCATCACAGTGCCTGAACCACGCATGATCATGGTGCAACCATTCGATCCTTCAACCACAGCCGACATCGAAAAGGCAATCCTCGAAAGCAAGACCGGGCTCAACCCAGCCAACGAAGGAAAACATCTCCGTATCCCAATCCCCGAACTCTCCGAGGAACGACGCAGGGACATGGTAAAAATGGTCAAGACCCTGGCTGAAGAAGGCCGCGTCCGAGTGCGGGCATGCCGCAAAGACGGAATGGACGCCGCCAAAAAAATGAAGGCCAATAACGAACTCACCGAAGATGGCCAACACGATTTTGAAGGCCAGGTGCAGGAACTTACCGACAAGTTCATCAAGGAAATCGACGAGCACCTCTCCGCCAAGGAAACGGAGCTAATGACCGTCTGATCGTTGGCTACTGCCACGACACCTTTCCCCATTACCATGCCATACAACCCAGACCCTGGTCGCTACGATGGACGTATGCCCTACAGGCGATGTGGTGCGTCCGGACTCAAACTACCTGTCATCTCCCTGGGCTTCTGGCACAATTTTGGCGATGTCGATGACTACCATGAGTCACGAAACATGATGCGCAGGGCATTCGACCTCGGCATCACCCATTTTGACTTCGCAAACAACTACGGACCTCCCCCCGGTTCCGCGGAACGCAACTGCGGCCAGATACTTAAGGAGGATTTCCTCACCCACAGGGATGAGCTCATTATCTCCACCAAAGCAGGCTACCTGATGTGGGACGGCCCCTATGGTGAATGGGGGTCACGTAAATACCTGCTATCTTCACTCGACCAGTCACTGGCACGTCTGCAGCTCGACTACGTAGACATATTCTATTCACACCGACCCGATCCGGATACCCCGCTTGAGGAAACCATGGGGGCTCTTGCCACGGCCGTACAACAAGGTAAGGCGCTCTATGTAGGT
>JARFPV010000682.1 GCA_029288115.1 Akkermansiaceae bacterium
GCGGATAACCACGCTCCCAAAAGCCCTTGAGATCCCCCGTGACCTGCCACGGCCGCTGGTTCGGGGCGAGAAGATGCACTAATAAATTCGTTTTCCCTTCTGCAATTTTTGGCAGCTCCACCACATCGTAAAGGTGCTGCATCTTCATCGCGATCCACGGTTCCGCATCGACCGCATACTTCACCTTCGCCGCCCTCCCGTTAGACAGCATCACCTCCGTCGGAGCATAGGCATCAAGAACCGCTTTTTGCGCACTCGATAACCAGTTCTTCAACACTGGCATCACCTCCCGGTTCTTGATGTCTTTGTATCCCTTGGCGCCCTGACACACTTCTTCAACCACCATCTGCCTGTCATCATCACTGAACCCAGGCAACTCCATCTCCGGCATCCACTTGGTTAGATTAACCACCCGCGCAATCCACTGATCAACCGCCCGATCCCACTTGTTGAGCTTCAACTCACCAGCCACCACACGCTCAGCCAACAATCTGGCAGCATCAGCAAGCGGCGGCTCACCACCCTCCTTGGATTCAAGCACCAGATCACGGAAACAAATTTCCCGTCGCCTAACAACCCTGCGGATCGTCTCGTCATACACCGCCCCATCGTGCTCGGAAAAATCTCCAGGGAAAAACCTCCTTAACGACTCCACATCCACCTCAGAACAACGGTTCAAGTAAACCACCACTTCCTTACCTTCCACCTCCGTCATCTCCGCCGCGACAAATACCTGCGCCCCCTTCACCACCGAGTCAGCATCCAGCTTCCCGCGCCTTCCTCCCACCACCCAGCTCGATAAGGTCGCACTGCCACGCTGCACCGCCAGCCGATCACTCAAGGCAACCAACATCATGTCACCAAGCCTATCCGTCGAAAACTTCAGCTCACCCCAGTCGAGCCCCTGACGCATCGACAGCTTCTCCAACTGCTCAAGCGATTTCCCCAGCTCCCTCGCACCCCTCGCCATAATCCCCGAGCCCGAACAACGGCGCGGGTCATACCGCATATCCCGGGCAAATTGAAACGCCCGCCACTCGGCAATAAAATCACTCAGATCATCCGGTTCAGCAAATTCCTTCCGACCACCCTTCCCCCTTACAAACACCCCCTCACTCTGCACCGCAGCCGCAATAAACCCCGCTTCCGCCACACAGTCATACTCAGCGCCCGCCAATAGCAAACGCGCATACCTCGGATGCAAAGGAAAACCCGCCATACGCTTCCCCATTTCCGAAACAAATCCGTCCCCGTCAATCGCACCCAGCTGAACTAACAACTCAAGCGCTCGCTCCAGCGCGTGTTCATCAGGTGGACTCAACCAACGAAAACCCGCCACGTCATCTACTCCCGCCGCAAACAGGGAAAGCAACACCTCCGATAAATCAATCCGCTTAATCTCCGGTAACTCGAACGCCATCCGTTTCGCATGGTCGTTCTCACTCCATAACCTGATACACCGACCCGACGCCGTCCGCCCCGCACGCCCCGCACGCTGGTCAGCCGATGCCCTTGAAATCTTTTCGATCATCAGCGTATCCACCCCACGCACAGGATCATGGTTCGACACCCTCGCTAGACCGGAATCAATCACCGTCCTCACCCCGTCGATTGTTAGGGAAGTCTCCGCGACATTCGTCGAAACAATAATCCTGCGGCCACCACCCGATTCAACCGCCGCATCCTGCTGCGCCGGCGGCAAACCACTGTACAAGGGACACACGTCCCACCCACGCGACCACCCGGCACGTTGAATCAACTCAATCGTGCGCCGGATCTCATGCACACCCGGAAGAAATACCAGGATATGACCCGCATCATCGGCAGAAACAGCATCACGCACCGCATCCGCCACCCGATCCCATACAGCCGGGGCCTGCCTACCACCTGCAGGAGGAGCACCCGCCCCACGATAACTCACCTCCACGGGAAACATCCTCCCCTCAGCCTCCAGCTTCACACAGGGCTCCAAGTAATCTTGCAATCCCTCCACCTCCAAGGTCGCCGACATCACCACGAGTTTCAAATCAGGTCGCTGAGCATCCTGACCATCCTGCAAATCAAGACAACGCGCCAAGGCAACATCACTCGCCACTCTCCGTTCGTGAAACTCGTCAAATACCACCGCACCCACACCCTCCAAAACCGGATTCTCATGCAGCCACCTCTGCAACACACCGTCGGTAACATACACGACCCTCGTACGTTTACCCATATGGTTTTCAAACCGCACCACATAACCAATCTCCTCCCCCAACTTCGTGCCACGCACATGTGCCACCCGACGCGCCAACATCCGCGCCGCAATCCTCCGCGGCTGCACCACCACAATCAAGCCATCCACACCACCATCTAACATTATGGGCGGCACACAGGTCGATTTACCCGACCCCGTAGGCGCACGCAGCAACAACCTGCCAGATGACTCCAAGCCACCTAACAATTCCTCACGCAACTGAACAACCGGCAACTCCATCCCCCCTATCCTTTCTTGTAAAACTTCTGATACGACCTCGGCGACATCCCCATCTCCTTGGTAAACGCCCGCGTGAAATTCGCATGCTCGTCATAACCCAGACTCGTCGCCACCTCCTTCACCTGCATCCCGGTATTCAACAACCGCTCACATGCTGCCGACATCTTCACCTGCATGATAAACCGCCTCGGCGTCGTGTTCATGTGCTCTTTGAACAAGCGCTCCAAAGTACTCACCGACACCGCAGCCGCCCTCGCCAGCTCCGTGATACTCACCCCCTTTTCCACATGCTGGTAAATCGCCGCCACAATCACCGCCAACTTGTGATGCCGGGTCGGCATCGGCAAACCCTCCACCAATCCCATCCGACGCGACACCCCGGCAGTCCCCACCCACCTGCCATCCATATCCTTCAAAGGAATCTTACTCGTCGACCTCCACTCCACCCCGCCAGCACGCGTCGGAATCAATTCCAGCTTGTTCCAAAACGCCTCACCCGTCGCCAACACTTCCTCGTCACCCCGTTGGTAATTCTGCGCCAACTCAGGTGGAAAAATATCCTCATCCCGCATCCCCGCCAAATCCGAGACATCAGCCACCGCCACCTCATGACAAAATGCCCTGTTCGTATACACAAACCGCCCCTCCTCATCCTTGATCCAGAAAAACACATCCGGCAAAGCCTGAAACAAAGCCGGCGCAATCTGCCCAGGCATCAATCGCGCCGAAAACCCCTCTAAATCAAACTCAGGAAGCACTTCCATGCCCAGAGATTGCCCCAAGCCCAACCATTGGCAATGACGAAAAGTGATAATTTCTTGACGGATGATCCCATCGACTAAATTTATCTTTCTGATACATTTTCACCCCGCTCACGGGAGCCACACAAAATTTCAAACTCTCACCACCCTCTAAACACTCAAGTTAAAGCATCAACCAACCATTATTCACCATGTCCGAACACTTCCCTAACATCCCAACCTTCCAATACGAAGGCACCGGCAGCACCAACCCATTCGCATTCCGCCACTACAACCCCGACGAAGAAGTCGGCGGTAAGAAAATGCGCGACCACCTCCGCTTCGGCGCCGCCTACTGGCACGTCATGCGTAACGAACTCGGCGATCCATTCGGCGCAGGCACCGCCCTCATGCCATGGGACGACGGCTCCGAGTCACTCGACAACGCCCTGAACCGCATCCCCGTGTTCTTCGAATTCCTCGCAAAAACGCAAATCGATTATTACTGCTTCCACGACCGCGACATCTCACCGGAAGGCGCCACCCTCGCAGAAACTCACAAGAACCTCGACCGCATCGTCGACGAACTGGAAAAATTCCAGAACGAGACCGGCAAAAAACTCCTCTGGGGCACCGCATGCCTGTTCGGTCACCCACGCTACGCCCAGGGCGCCGCTACATCACCGAGCGCAGACGTCTTCGCCTACGGCGCCTCACAGATTAAACACGCACTCGAAGCCACCCACCGCCTCGGCGGCGAAGGATACACGTTCTGGGGCGGCCGCGAAGGCTACGCCACTCTGGTCAACACCGACATGAAACGTGAACTCGACCACCTCGCCACCATGCTCCACCTCGCCGTGGATCACGCGAAAAAAATCGGCTACACCGGTCAGTTCTACATCGAACCGAAACCACGCGAACCATCTACCCACCAGTACGACTCCGATTCCGCGGCCTGCCTGAATTTCCTTCGTGAGTATGATTTGTTAGATCACTTCAAACTCAACATCGAGACCAACCACGCCACCCTCGCAGGTCACACCATGGAACATGAACTCGACGTCGCCATCGGAGCCAACGCTCTGGGCTCCATCGATGCCAACCGCGGTGACGAACTCATCGGCTGGGACACCGACCAGTTCCCCACCAACGTCTACGACACCACCCAGGTCATGATCCGGGTGCTCAAAATGGGTGGCTTCACCACCGGTGGACTGAACTTCGACGCCAAACGTCGTCGCGAATCCCACGAGCCTGAGGATCTCTTCCACGCCCACATCGGCGGCATGGATGCCTTTGCTCGCGGACTGAAAATCGCTAACAAAATCATCGAGGACGGCCGCATGGACGCCTTCGTTTCCAACCGCTACGCCAGCTACGACTCCGGCATCGGCGCAGATATCGAGTCGCGCTCAACCTCCCTCGACGCCCTCGATGAGCACGCTCAAGCCATCGAAGCACCCCAGCTCGCCAGCGGCCGCCAGGAAATGCTCGAAAATATTCTGAATGATTATCTCGCCTAATCACCAAAATTTACCTAGAAACCCTCTTCATGGCCATCGGCCATTAACTAAAAACGCTACATTATGAGCACAATCCAACACGACGCTAACGATAAAAAAGTATTCTGGGGCTGCTTCATTGCCCTCATCGCCACAGGCTTCGGCTTCATTGCCCGGATGTTCCTTATTAACACATGGGCCGCAGAGTTTGGTCTCGACCCCGCTCAAGCTGGAAGGCTTGCCGGGATCGGTATTTGGCCATTCGCTGTGAGTATCATCCTGTTCAGTCTGTTTATTGACAAGATCGGCTACAAAGTCGCCATGCTTGTCGCATTCCTCGGCCACATCATCTGGGCCGTCATGGGGGTATCTGCCTACTTCATCAGTAAAGGCGGCAACCCTGAGCTTGGTTTCCAGCTCGTTTTCTGGGGCAGCCTGATCCTCGCATTAGGTAATGGCTCGGTGGAAGCGTTTATTAACCCGGTGGTCGCCACCATGTTTAACAAGGAAAAGACCAAGTGGCTCAACATCCTCCACGCAGCATGGCCCGGTGGACTTGTTCTGGCAGGACTCATTGCAATTTTCATCGATCATGTACCATGGTTCATCAAGGTGGGACTGATTGCTGTTCCAGCGCTTGTTTACTTCTTTATGCTAGTCGGAAGCAAAGTCCCGAAAAACGAACGCGAAACCGCAGGTGTCAGCTATAAGGAAATGCTCCGAGAGTTCGGTATCCTTGGTGCTACTGTTGTCTCATTTCTGATGACCTTACAGCTCATGAACTTCTTCCCGGAAGTCAGTAAGAGCATCTTCATCGGTCTTGGCATTGCCATGATTGTTGCATTCGGCATCTATACTCAGTGTATGGGTCGAGGTCTCCTCTTTATCCTGATTCTCGTCATGCTGCCACTGGCTACCACAGAAATTGGGACTGATGCATGGATCACTGGCATCATGGAAGGTGTCGTAAAATTTCATGCTGGCTGGGTACTTGTTTACACTTCTGCCATCATGTGCGTTCTCCGTTTCTATGCTGGTCCCATCGTTCATAAGCTATCTCCTCTGGGTCTTCTTATCCTAAGTTCAGTGCTTGCTATTGCAGGTCTTCTTTGGCTTTCAGATGCCAGCGGC
>JARFPV010000699.1 GCA_029288115.1 Akkermansiaceae bacterium
GACGACACGTTGAAGGTGCCTGCTCAGAATACGAATGAACAATTTTCGCTGTTCTTTGCCATCCTGTGGATCACGCTGAACCACATCGTGGAGCCGTCGGCCAATCAGTCTGTCCGTGGTGTGGAGGAGAGGATTCGATTCGCCTCGGACCGCCCTGAAATGACGGTCCGGTGCGTGCTCCTACCAGAGACTGGAAGTACATTGGAGAAAGCATCCGTAAAAGCCAGCCCGGAGCTGGCCACCTCGAAGTAGCCGGCACTAGTGCCATTTCTCGAATACGCCCAAGGACCGCCAAAACCAGTTCCCCCGGAACCACTCAAGGTGCCGGTTCCTCCATAGTCAAAGCCCTCATGCACCTCCAGCGAGTCACTACCAGCCACTGGTGCCACCTCCCAGGTCATCGGGCTGGGGTTGGGTGGCGTCATGTCGGGTCCCGCTATTGTGGTGGCACTGGCTGGGCTCGAAGCATTGCCTGTATTCCCCCGGGCATCCCGCATCGTGACGGTATAAGTATACTGTGCCCCCGGAATCAATCCGTTATCAGTATAGCTTGGGCTGGTCTGCCAGCCGCTTCCGTGTCCACCTGGAGTTAGACAACTGAAGAGATACTCGACGGGACCACTTGCATCACTCCCTGTTGTCGCCGTCATGCTGATGGCGTCGGAGCCGGTGGCAAAGGGTGGCGTGGCAAAGGTCGCGGCATTTGGTGTGGGTGGATCGATATCAGACGTCGAGCCGGCACTGGCGATCTGAAATCCAGTCGGGCCGATGTGGTTGAAGCCATTGCCCCAGACCTTCAGGGTGAAGGAGGAACCTGTTACGTTTTTAAAGAGGAGGTAGTTTCCGGGCGTCGTCCCGTTAGTGATCTCGGCAAAGGTCAGGAACTCTCCCGAGGGCAGCGTGAAGTCTTGCTCAGCTCCGCCATTGAAGACGTATTTGCCGGTTCCGTTGCCAAATTGAGCCTGGTTGGATCCCAAGTAAACAATCACATCATAGGTAGCGAAAGGAATACCCGAAACCACCATGTCAAATTTTGCCGATTCGTCGTAGGGGTCCTCCGTGCCATTGCAGTGGCCGTCCATCAGGTCGCCATTGCCGTCACCGGGCAGGAGTGCATGGGGGTTGGGATTGTTGTAAGGTCCCCCATTGCGCACATCATTCAGCACCAGGGACGCGGTGGACCCCTGCCCGCTGGAGATGGATACCGGGGCAGCCGGTGACGACACCCCCCATGGCACCAATTAGTTTTCACAGCCGGCGGTCCGCCACCCCCCAAAGCCGGCAGACTCGTTGGCTTCGAGGGTCACTGCATCGCGATCCTCCGTGGCCAAACCTCCATAGGCGTAAAAGTTGACACTGATGATATCTGTTGCCGGAGGAGTCCCCGGAGTGGTGGCGGCAGCCGCACTCGATGTGGTGCCGGTGTTACCCACGCTGTCCCGCATGGTGACTGTGTAGGCGTAGCTGGTCAGCGGGCTCAGTCCACTATCAGTGTACGTCGGGCTGGTCTGCCAACCGCTGCTAGTGGCACCCGGATTGCCGGTAATTTCGGAGAAAAGATACTCCACCGGACCGGATGCATCGCTACCGGTGGTGGCAGTCATACTGATGGCCGTCTCGCTGTCGGCAGCCGGGGCCGAGGAAAAGGACGCCGGATTCGGCAGTGGTGGGTCGTTGTCGACCTCACCTTCTTCGAGAAGAAAGACGGTGACGGTTTCATCCACCTCGGTAAATCCGAGTGAGTCCGACATGGTCACCTGGAATTGGTAGGTGCCGACGGTGCCATCGAACTGCACCGTGCTGGCGGTGGCGGAGGTGCCGTTGGGGGTAAAAGTCACATTGCCCGGACCAGAGATTTTGTTCCAGGTGTAGATGCTGTCGCCCTGCAAGTAATCAAGACCGCTGACGCGCAGGACCGTGGAATTCGCGGGCAAGGTCAGGTTGGGATCATCGGCGGTGGCTGAAGTAATGCTCTTGAATGCCGTCGGCGGCGTCGGGTTGGTGTCGGCAGCGATGGCATCGAGCACAGCCTGCGCTTCCTCAACCGTGCTGCCTGTTAGGTAACGCTGCGCAAAAGCCTCCACATCCGGATCAGGAGTCACCAGAGTCGAGGAGCCACCATACCCGACCAGGACATTCAACAGGTCTTCATGGAAGCCGCCCCAGCCATTGGAATTGTCCATCGCCTGAATCACTGCGGGAACAGCCTCCGCGATCAAGTTCCGCTGCATCGCCCTCATCGCCTCGGCTCGCACGCCCAGACTGAACATCCGGTCCGCCGGCGACTCGAGGGCAACCATATCCACCAGCTCGGGTGCCATCAGGTTCACTTCAGCCGGAGTGAGCACCTTGTAGATGTTGTTGAGTCTTCCCCGCGCACTTCCTCCAGGATGTCGCGATGCCGCCTTCAAGGCGTCAAAAAACAACTGGTTTCCGACGTCAGCCATCACGGTGTCCATTTCGGACCGACTGTTGACAAGCCCCCCACTCCCGAAGATGAGAGTGATCAAGGCAGCCTGGTCAAACTGCAGCGGACTGTCGGCAACGGGGGGAAGGACCGGTTGTTCACGAGTAACCAGGGTGTTCATCATCGCCGCCCGGTGAGGCACCTTGTGCGAACTGGCAAACTGGTGCAGTGCCTTGGCGGCCAGAGTCCGCACGTATCCGTCATTGTCATTGAGCAAGGACACCAACTGGCTGGTAAAGCCGGTGTCATCAATCTCTCCAAGCGCCTGAATCGCCCCGTAGCGGGAGTTCCCGTTCACGTCCAACGCCTTGGCACGAAGATCGTCGCGGGTAGCAGTGTCGATACTCCGTCCCCCGAGCTCTGCTGCTGCCATCAAACGAACTTTGGGCGACCAACTAGCCAGATCACCCACCAACTGCGCGGTGGTGCGCGAGCTCGCATCGTAGTCCTCGACGTCCACCGAGTCACTGACCTGAGTCGCGCTGAGAGCCAGCACACCGGTGCTATTTCGCCCGGTGATGTGAAGGCTCTCCAGGGGAAGCGCGTAGGTAAGCAACATGGCGGTGCTCATGCGGAAATCGTAATACTCGCTGCCATTAGGAGCCCGGTTCTCGCTGTAGGAATCGTAGTCAAATCCTCCGTCCCAGCGACGATGCAAATCGAGCATCCAGCTGACCTTCTTGAAGTATTCCTGCACTGCCGACGCCCCACCCCTCTGCACTCCCAACGGAGCCCAGAGGTAGTTGAAAAAGGCACCGGTGTGCCCTACGTCCCGGTCGGTGTCGCCCGATGCCAGCGCCATCTGCACAAAAAACTCACCCTGGTCTTCGTAGGCCGGATCATTGTCCAAAACGATCGCGGCCAAACCGTTCTTGCCATTATTTTCGTGCCGCGACTCGTACGGGTCATGCTCGCCATAAGGGATGGACCCGCGCTTTGCATATGAGGCGTAGAACATCTTCGCCCGGTCGATCATCTGATCGATCACAGGATCATTGACCCCGCACTGCTTCGCCAGTTGCAAACCGATCAGACAGGGCATACCGATCGAGTTGACCACGCCGTATCCCGTATTGACGGGGCGGTAGCTGTTCGATGGGTCATAGCCTCCCATTCTCAGGGAATGCGCCATCGTACCGAAATGACTGGAGCCCTTTGCAATGTTGATGGCAAGGGCCTCAATGGTATCGAACACCTGTGTGTCCCCGGTGATCAGGTAATACTCCCCAAGGAGGATCAGTTCATGGGCCCGACCCCACACAGTCGGGTAGCCAGTGGAAGCCGTGTAGTTCCGCAATGCAGTCAGCTCGGACGAACTCTTGATCAAGGCCCGCGCCTCGGTTTGAGCCTCCTGCAGGTAAAGGGCCCGGTCTGGAAACAGATTGTCCTGAGCTGCGAGCAGACTGAGTGCCCCCAAGCGATACCTTCCGGAGTTCTCGCTATTGTAATAATAGTCCATGCCTTCCTTGAGGATCTTCTCCGACTTCGGGCAGCTGTAGGGAGCGGTCGCGGTGTACGCCCCCATCGTGCGCAGAGTCAGGGTGACCACGGTCTCCGTCCCAGAACGCCACCGGATCAGTTTCAGCTCGGCAGGATTCTGAGCCTCCGCGTCGGCAATCGCTTCAGCCAGCCCCCTGCGCGCATCAATGGAGAAGTAAACCGGGGCGGCAGCCGTTCCACTCGCGCCCAGAATCAGGTCATTCGCCTGAAAGATGCCCGCCGCTGGCGATCCCGCATCCACCGACCGAACTTCAATCTGCCGGCTTTCGACCGATTCATTGATTCCGCCGCCTGTGGTATCGTAGTAGACCCACCCCCTCATTCCGGTTGGACCGAGGTTCCAAGTCGTGGTCAGGTTGCTCGGGATGGTGCCCCCGGACGTCAGGTCCGGCGGAGCGGCTAGAACCATCGTACAGGTGGCACAGAAAGCACCCAAGGCAAGTAGCCATAGCTCTTTGATTTTTCGGTTCATGGTCTGGAAAAAATTGGATGGACTAGCCATTGAACATCCATCATTCGGGATACGACCATGAACACATTTACAATGCAACTACATAATCACAAGCACCCTACCCCATGTTAGGATAAGTATTTCATGGGTCAAAATTCCATTTCCTGACACCACACACATACCATTCTCTCATCCAATGTTGCACAGCAAATACGCGCAGGAGAACTCGGACGAATGACAAGCTCCTACATACTCCGCCTTGCCTCGATGGGAATGTGAGCACCTATCGCGTTCTTGCCTGAATCCATTTAAGCATGGAATCGGCATACTCGTCCTGAGTGCTGCGGATGGCGGGTTTGCCATTGAGCATGGCCGGGCCGTGCTTGCCACCTTCGACAAGAACGAGCTTGGTAGCCACGCCATGTTTTTTGCAGGCATCGTGGTAACGCTGTGAGTTGGCAGGTTTCACCGCCTGGTCGGCCGTGCCGTGGGCAAGGAATGCAGGAGGCGTGTTTTTGTCGATTTGCTCGTCGTTGGATAGCTTCGAGACTAAATCGTCAGCAGGATTGGCACCAAGTAAATGATGACGACTACCACCATGGGTAAGATCTTTCCTCATGGAAATGACCGGGTAAATCAGACAACTAAAATCAGGGCGCGCACTTACTTTATCAATGGCATCAATCGGCTTGTAACCGAACGGCTCGTCGTAATGCACACTCAACGTCGCTGCCTCGTGCCCGCCTGCGGAGAAACCCATGGCACCGATTTTGTTAGGATCGACCCCGAACTCCTTGGCCCGACTGCGAACAATCCTCATGGATCGTTGAGCATCCCACAAGGGCACCGGATGATTGAACGGGCTGCAACGATAGCTGACCATAAAGACGGCGATGCCGTTGTCGTTGAAAAACTTCTTCACCGACAAGCCTTCCGACCCAATACAGACGGCCCCATAGCCGCCGCCACAAAAGATCACCATCGCCACGCCCGTGTTTTTTTCTTTCGCGGGCAGATAGACATCGATAATAGGCACTCGGATGTTTCTGCGGTTTTTCCTAACAGGTTGCTGTTTCCCCTCCTTGATTGTCAACGCGACGGCTTGTGCTTTTGCTGCATCACCTTCCTTGGCTCCAGGAGGCGTGCCCGGCCATAGCGGAATCGTTTTCACGTACGTGTCTGCGGCAAAAACATTCAGTGTCGCGCAGAAAAACAAAAGAGTCAGCAGTCGGGTCGTTTTCATAGGATATATAATCGGGACTAATAGTGATTGTTATTCCCAAATCCTGTGAGGTAAAGCCCAACAGTGGCTGTCTCTTATACACA
>JARFPV010000054.1 GCA_029288115.1 Akkermansiaceae bacterium
CTACTAGTTGAATCTGCGGAACCTCCCTGCGCAGCAGGTTTGAGGTTGATGCAGAAACACGAAAGGAAGACGCAAAGCCAAGAAGCCGCCTAAACTTGTGAGGACAAGACAAAGCCGAGAAGCCTAGCGTCAAGCCATGAAGGCAAGAAGTTGACTAGCCAGACAGGCCCAAACTTGAAAAGCCGCAGGATGAAGCCTCTCAGCCGAGAAACTCCAGAGGAGAGAAACTGAAAAGCTAAGAGGACAGCCGACTGTCGTACATTCTCCATGAATCTCCCAAGGGCAACCCGAGAAAGTGACGCTCCTGGCCGACTGGGCTGCACCCGGAATGCGATCGCCGCTTCGCTCAAGGATCTGCATCACCAAAGGCCCAAGGAAGATAGCAAGCGGCCCGCGCATCAGCACCTGCCCACGCCGCCAAACCAGCAGCCGAAGCCGAAGGGCCACGTCCGCTCGCCATCCAGCTCGGTGCCCCGTTTCACGATCACGCTGTGCTCCAACGCGGCATGAATGTGCCCGTCTGGGGATGGAGCAAACCCGGCACCAAAGTCACCGTCGAATTTGCAGGGCAAAAAGCCACAGCCACTGCCGGAAAAGACGGCAAGTGGACGGCTGCACTGAAAGACCTGAAAGCCAGCTTCAAACCCGCCGAACTCATCATCAGCGAAGCCGGTGGCAAAAAGGAAATCCTCACTGATATTCTCGTCGGTGAAGTCTGGATGGCATCCGGCCAGTCGAACATGCAGTGGCTTGTCGGCAAAAGCAAAGTTTCCCAGCTCGCCAAGGAGTTCGCCGCCGCCAACGAAGGTAAGGTGGTTCCGATCCGTGAGTTTCAGGTGTCATCCGTGACATCCCAGCTGCATCCGATCAAAAAAGCGACCGGTGCTTGGAAAAATGGCGACTACAACAACTACAGCGCGATCGCCTTTGCCTTTGCACACAAGATTTACCAAGAGGTCAAAGTCCCCATCGGTATCCTCAACTGCTCGTTCTCCCAGACCGCCATCCAAGCCTGGGTGCCGCGAGTAGGTTACGCCACGGCCAAGGATGATTACAGCAAGGCGATCCACCAGAAGTGCCTGATCACCGATCCGACTACTCCCGAACATAAACAAGCATGGGGAGTATTTTACAAGTCACTCGAAGACCAAATTGCCGCCAATGAAGCTGCGATTAAAAATGGTGAAGTGGCGAAAGCGATTTCCGCTCCTGTTCCCGGGAACTTGAATTCGAACCGCGACGCCAACTGGCTGTTTAACGGTCGCATGAGCCCGGTTGTTCCCTACGCCATCCGTGGTGCCATCTGGAACCAAGGCTACGCCAACATGGGCGAGGGACTTCCCTACTACAACAACCTACACAGCCTGGTGCGTGGCTGGCGCATCGTCTGGGATAAGCCGGAGCTCCCCGTCTACTTCCATCAGTTTTACAGCGCAGGCATGAGGCACGTTGGTAAAGAGGTGAACAAGCCAAGCA
Source organism: Akkermansiaceae bacterium (assembly GCA_029288115.1). GTDB lineage: Bacteria > Verrucomicrobiota > Verrucomicrobiia > Verrucomicrobiales > Akkermansiaceae > Oceaniferula. Next base: position 1,477 of record JARFPV010000054.1, read on the forward strand.
TCGGCAGCACTGCCGAGATGCGACTCGGCACCTGGCTCGCACGTGACATCCCGAACACCGGTATGGCATCACAGATCGATATCAGTGGTGGTATTCACTACCAGTGCAAGGCTGTGCCCGGTCAGCGGCTCGCACTGCACGCGCTCAAGAACCAGTATGGTAAAAAAGACCTCGTCGTCGACGGCCCGATGTTCAAATCCTACAAGGTCGAGGGCAACAAGGTGATCATCGAATTCGACCACGCGGCAGGTGGCCTGTTGGTTGCCGAGACCGCATACAATGGCGTGCAGCGGAATAAAGATTCAACCGGTTACGCCGATCCCAAGGTCATCCCTAACGGAGACGACCAGGTAAAGCTCTTCTTCCTCGCAGGTGAGGATCGCATTTGGCATCCGGCAACGATGAAGATCGATGGCGATAAAGTCATCGTCACCTCAGCCGGTGTTAAGAAGCCACTCGGTGTTTCATACGCCACAGGTGAGGTCGGCCATCAGCCGAACCTCTACAACAAATCGCTGCTGCCGATGACGCCATTCATCTATTTCGACCAGAAAATGGTCACCAGCAAAGACTGGCCGGATGATAAACTCAAAATCGCCGGGGAAACCATCGATCCATCTACCGTTGGCAACGTTTACGAATACCGTAAAATGCCGCTGCTCAGCGTGCAGTTCCGTGAGGACGCCATCTTCCAGGCCGACCAGCCGGTCACCATCTGGGGGTCGACCAAACAGCACGGCGAGTGGCAGAGCACGCCGGAGAAAGGCGACTGCAAGGTGCACTTTGAATTTGGCGATATCAAGAAAGTCATCGACGTCACCGACGACATGCCCGAGTGGAAAGTCACCCTGCCACCACACAAAGCAGGCACAAAAAAATACACTCTGAAAGTCCACTTCACCAAAGATGGCGAAAAGATTCACGAGCGTGTCATCAATGGCATCGTCTTCGGCGACGTCTGGTGTGTTGTCGCTCCCGCCGTCGGCAAAAAGGCCCGCAAGAAAAACGAGTGGAAACTCCCCGAGGTCAAGCCGTCCGGACAAATCGTTCGCATGATTGAAAACCAGTCGAACCGCGACGGGCGAGCCGAAGCAAGCCGCTACAGCATCTGCACCTCCCGCACACCGCGCGTGATCATGCCTAACGGAAAGCCCAGCAACCGCCTGGCCGCCTACTGGAAAGACGCCGAAGGACTGGCCGCTGTCCTCGGTCACAGCCTGGCCGCGAAATCAGGTCGACCCACCGGTATCATTTTCCTGCAGGCGAAAAAAGACATCCCGCTCAAGAACTGGATCGCCCCAAGTTTCCTCAAGGAAACTCCGAGTCTGATGCCCGATTACAAAACCATCGGCAGCCAGTACTTCGATAACCCGTACTACATCGCCAACGTGCGACGCTACATCGGCGAGTGGAAAAAATACTGGGGTGAAAATATCCCGGCGATGATGAAAACCAAGGCCGTGCCCGACGGTAGCTCGTGGGGTCAGCTTCCTTCGCCGAAACCCAACATCGGCGATTCCACCGCCACCTTCGAGTACAACGTCTACATGCACTGCTTCACGCCGACAGCTCTCAGCGGTGTTGTTTTCCTCACCGGTGAGTCGATGGTCGCCGACGACCAGGGTGCTAAGTTTGGTCCGGAAATGACCGTGCTTGCCAAGAGCCTTAAGTCCCGACTCAGCCTGTGGAGTGATGATGTTGATATCCCGCTCATCTACACCATCCCGAATAAATCACTCGCTCCGAAGATTACCCAACCCAAGATCAAGGGCGCGAATACCGCCGTGGAAATTGGCGACTGGCTCGAGCTCAGTGACACCATCAAGGCGGTGACGAAGTAAGTATCCTGAAAACTAACCACATATCAAAGAAATGAAAAAATTATCAATCCTCTCCAAGAACACATTGGCCTGCGCGCTGATCTTGGGTGCCGCACTGGGTAATTCCCCGGTGACAGGCGCAGAAATCCCACTGAACCTACCAAAGCCTGACACAAACCCGCCAGCCGATGGTAAGGTGAAGGTCTACATCCTTGCTGGTCAGTCTAACATGGTTGGTATGGGTGATCTGAAAGGTGCGCGTCCCCAGTATCCTTCCATCTACCTTTCGTCGGACCCCGCCGTGATCGAAGGCATGATGCACGCAGGCACCAGCCGCAGCAAGGGAGCTTGTGTTTGGTACTGGAAAGGCCATCCAGGTCTGAAAGCTCATGGTCTCTATCAGCAGTCAGCAGGCGATGCTACGGGTGCCACTGTCACTGTTGGAGGCAAGACAACCACGGTGAAACTGGGGCAGCTGAAGGAGTCGATTCCCGGCTCGGGAGCTGTGGCCAAGGCATTCATTGATGTGCCGACTACTGGAAATTATCTGGTCCACGTCGGCTACGGCGACAGCAGTCACGCCACAGCTACCGTTGGCGGCAAGGAAGTTTATCGCAAGGAAGTCGGCGGTGAGGCCACTCTCACCAAGGTAGCTCTCGAAGCTGGCAAGCGCCACGCACTGGAAATCACCTATCTCAAGGGAGGATCCGCGGCACTCTGGCTGGAGCAGGTTGACCTGGAAGGTAAAGGCGACCTGGTCACCCTGACCAAGAAGGACGGCAAGTTTCCCTTCCTGCTCGATGACAAGGGCGAGTGGAGCGTGCGTAAGGACGTCTACTTCCAGGATGCCCGTATTGCTAACAAGAAGGGGAGTTTCCTCAATGCAGCATCTAACGGTGGTAGCCTCGGGCCTGAAGTCGGTTTCGGCACCGTGATGGGCGTTTTCCACGACGAGCCAGTGCTGCTGATCAAAACCGCCATGGGTAACCGTTCATTGAAGTTCGATTTTCAGCCACCATCCAGCGGTCGTAAAGAACCGGACAACCACTTTGAGGGTTACGAATACCGCGCGATACTCGAGGGCGTGAACAAGACACTCGCCAACCTCAAGGACATCATGCCCGGCTACAAAGGCCAAGGCTATGAAATCGTCGGATTTGGTTGGTTCCAAGGCCACAAAGACGGTGGGTCAAGCAAGGAAGAATACGAGGGCCACCTCGTCAACCTGATCAAGGACCTGCGCAAGGATCTTAAGGCACCGAAGATGAAGGCTGTCATCGCCACCGCAGGCTTTGAAGGCTACCGCATCAATTCCGGCGCCTGGAAAGGCGTCTGGGAGGCGCAGATGGCCGTGGGTGACCCCAAGCAGCATCCCGAGTTCAAGGGGAACGTCGCCAGTGTCGATACCCGTGACTTCTGGCGTGAGATCGAGGAGTCTCCACGCAGCCAAGGGTACCACTACCACCGCAACCCGGAATTCTATCTGCTCTGTGGTGAGTCGATGGGTCGCGCCATGGTTCGTATGTTAGGTGGCAAGGCCGCCGCCATACCTAAGTCCGATCGCGAAGCCAAAACATTGGCGGCGATGAAAAAGGAAGCCGAAACACCGGCGCCCACCGAGGCGGAAATTGCCGCTTCTCAAGCCGCGACCAAACCCATGGTCATCGATGGCCTGATGCACGGTTATCTTAGCAACGAGCGCAACCAGCCGAAGCTGGAAGGTGTGTTTGCCACATCCCAGCCGAAGCCGGAGAAATTCCCCGAGTATCTCGAGGATCCCGTCGATGATGTAGTAGCATTTTTCGAGGAAGCCGGCGTCGATACCTACAGCTGGAAACCTGTGC